>JADLDX010000239.1 GCA_020846515.1 Pirellulaceae bacterium | reverse complement strand
TGGTAACTTCCTCATGGGCCGAATCCAGCGCTGCATCGGCGAGATCACCGGAAGCCAGGCTTAGTTCAGCCAGCGCGGTCAAGTCGCCTTCCAACACGCGACGCATGGCATCGCGACGATGTATCAGTACTTGCCGCAGTTTTAATAGCGCGTCTTTTCGACTCATGGCCTGTACCTTTTGATTTGCGTTATGCTTCTACGATTGTTGCTCTGGAGTTTGTTTCACCGGGGTTTGTTGCACCAACCAGAACCTACCCAGCAGTATTGGGGAGGGTTCTCTACTAACTGGCGTATTGCTGAAAAAACAACTGGGATGGTCTCATTTCCCAGGTTCGACTCTTGACGTACATATAGTACGCATGCAGTCGTCTGAAAGTTCCTAAATTTTGCTCAACATTGCCGTATTGGTGCCATACCATCCTGGCCAGCGGTTTGGCTGAGAAAGCTACCAAAACCAGTAACTTTTCAAAACTTTCCGGTTTGGCAGTGGGATGGCACTGGCCTTACCGAATGCAAAGCCCATGCCGGCCAACCATCCAGGGTGGCTGCGCCCGATGTCGACAGTTGGTTTTTGGCGATAGGCCAAGAAATCTTTGCCGTTCACCTTATCGAGGAACGGTCGGCACATCGACTTGGGGTAGGACCAGCAGAGGAGCCCCAATGGTGACGGGTGTTTGCCGTTCCCAAGGCTCGGCATGCAATCTTTTTTCGGGCGTAACTTTGTCGTTGTAAATCATGGTGATCAAACGCTCATAACCGGTCACCATGGCCCGCAGGCTCCAACTGTGGGTGACGTGCTCGCGACCGTTGTGACCAAGTTCATGGGCCAGGGAGGCGTCGTCGAGCAATCGATTGATGCCAGCGGCAGTCTCCTCGGCACTGCCGGGACTCGTGAGGAATCCCGTGGTGCCGTCGATGACCGTTTCGTGGATCGAGCCCACGTTGGGACTGACGACCGGAACTCCGCACGAGAGAGCTTCGAGTATCGAGACTGGATTGGCTTCATTGCGACTGGTTAGCGCAAACACATCCATGGCTGCCAGCAGCTCGGGCGTGTCACTTCGCGTACCCAACAGGTGAATAAAGCGTTGCAGGCACAGCTCGGTTATTTGGCGTTCAATCTCAGGCCGGGTTGGGCCGTCACCGACAATGATAAACCGCGTATCGCTGTGGGTGCGAAGCACATCGCGAGCGGCCAGAATGAATTGGCTGTGATTCTTCTCCTCACGCAGCGCAGCGACGATACCGACCAATGGCGCGTGTTCTGGAATGCTCAAGGATTGCCGCAGCCACGCCCGTCGCGAATGATCAGGTTTGAAGCGGTCGGTATCGACCCCGTTGGGGATCATGAACACACGACTTCGCGGGAAGCCTTCCCAGTTGATTAGGAATTGCGCATGGTCTTGGGCAACCGCAATAAAGGCATCGGTGATCGGCGTCAACTTTCGATTGAGCTGGCCCACCCCGTCAGGCCAGCCGGTGGAATGCAAAGCGCTGCAGATTACGGGAACTCCGGCCATGCGCGCGGCCAATCGCCCCCAAAACATTTTGTCACCCGCACCGATGGTCACCACCGCATCGGTTCGCGAGCGGCGAAAGCGGCGGTACAGTTTCCACAACACGCGAATGTCCCATTTGCTGTGGAGAAAGTTTGTATGGACCGGTGTTTGACGGCTGAGTTCCTCGCCCAGTGGACCGGCCTCCTTCAGGCAAATCACTTCCGGCGCGATGATCTGGCGATCAAGTCGAGCAATCAAGTTTACCAGCAGGGTTTCAGCGCCCCCGACCGGCATGCTGGTCAACACAAAACTGGTGCGCAGTGGAGACGTGCGACGCGAGGACTGGGACGTAGTTGTGTCCTGAAGATTCATCACGTAAAACTCCCAGCTAATAGCGACGGTGCAATGTCCGGCTCTTCAAAAGGCAATGGCCGGTTGTCGGACAGCTTTCTCGGATCCAATGTCAACCAGCTCTTGAGAGTTTGCATGCCAGGGTCGGCATGTATTCGGCGGAGGTGATAGCCTCGAGAGTCAGGCCAATTCCAGGCTCCGTACGCAGTGCAAAAGCCAGACATACCATACGAGGCAAGCAGATCGATGGCGTACTGGGATGTGTTTTCGGGCAGGCCATACGGAAAGGAAAAGTACCGAATAGGGCCAACGCCCCAGCGGTTCAGTTGCTCAATGCTGCCGACAATCTCGTCGCGAACCTGATCGTAATCGGTCAATCCGCCGATATCGACGTGATGTTGAGTATGAGCACCGATCTCAAAACCTTGACGATGCAAGGCTTGGATTTCAGCAATCGTATTGGTACGCAAAGGACTGTGTAACTGCGCGTCGTGTACAAACGGTTCCCCGCTGGCTACGGGATGCGTAGCGACGAAATAGGTGGCTGGCAACTTGCGCCGCGCCAACTCTGGCATCGCAAAATCACAGTTTTCGGCATATCCATCATCGAACGTGAGCGCGACGGTGGGACGATTATTGAAACGACTCTGAATACGATTTTGTGCTTCGCGGAGAGTAACAATGTCAAAATGTCGCTCGAGCCAGTCCAACTGCTGGGAGAAGTTTTTCCGCGAGATGGTCCAAGGATTGGGATGAGTATCTGCGACTCGATGATAGAACAGAATCGCAATAGGGAATCGTCCGGACTGCTCCAGTTCTGCGCGCAGTCGACGTCGTTGACCCTGAGTCACCCGCATATAAAACCACGCAGCCCACTGTCGACGTCGGTTCGACCTTTTCAGTGTGGAGATGTGCATAGCGAGTCTGTAAAATTAAGTTACGAAGAGGGCGGCCCAACCATTAAACCTTGTCGCGCGATTGGCGGTCTGTCCGGTTCTAAACGCCTTTTCACGCCAAGCAAACTCAAGTTACTGGGCTATTGGTAGCACATGGGAAGATGGTGACGACTACGTACCATTCAGCAGATGCAAACAGTTAAACGCATTGAGTCAGGTGATTCGGATTGTAGGGGCCGATCAACGGCTCAACTGCCCTCGGTTGCAGGCATCCGTGGTCACGCAACGCTGGGAGCAACGTACTCTTCCAGCGGTCAGGTAGAGGGGGCGCGGGCCTTCAACAGAATACCGGCCGAGTCTGACGTTGAACTCTGTCACATTGAAACACACGATGGGCGTCTTGGCATTTGCCTTAGCTTTGCCGGCTAGTTTATGGATGCTGGCTGCGTTAATACGTGGTTCAGTGCCACTTTCGTGCGCTATCTTCTTGGTGATGGCAGCCTGCTTGCCGGCCGAGTTCTTTTCGATCGACGCGGCTGGTTTGACCTGGACTCTTGATCGACTCTGGCTGGTCTTACTACTGGTGCAAGTCGTTATTCAGTGGTACCGCGGACAATTGACCAGCTTTCGTCTGGAGTCCACCGATCTGTTGCTGGGCCTGTTTTTCTTGTGGCTCGTTGTACGGACATTATCGCAACCCTTGGGTGCGCAGATTAAGGGCCAACCCGCCACGCTCATGCACTTGATCAACGGTTACTTGATTCCACTAGTGCTGTTCGCGATCTTGCGATTCTCCAAGCTCGATCCCAAGCAGTTAAAGCCAGCGGTATGGTGTTTGGCCCTGTTGGGTTTCTATCTGTCCGTCACTGCCGTTTTCGAAGTAGCCCACCTGTGGCAGTTTGTGTTTCCCAAGTTCATTAGCGATCCGACTCTGGGCATCCATTTTGGTCGAGCACGTGGACCGATGCTGCAGTCAGTACGATTGGGCATGTGTCTGCTATTGGTACTTACTTGTCTGATCGTGTTCACCATTTGGCTAAAGCCGACGAGTAAGCCGTTGTGGTTAGTCTGCGCTTGGATGGTGCCGCTGAACCTACTGGCCATCTACTTGACGTATACACGCAGTATTTGGATGGGCGCAGCCTTGATCATGGGCCTGTTGGTGCTGGGCTGTCTGAGCGGGATGCCACGCCGGCTGGCCATCACCGGTATCTTGGCAGCCATGATGCTCGCCCTGGCGATCAAGGGACCAGACCTGATTGCGTTCAAACGCGAATACTCAGCCGCCGAAACGCGCGAGAGCACCTATATGCGAGCCAGCTTTGCCTACGTTTCCTGGAAGATGTTCCAAGATAAACCGATTGCGGGCTTTGGCTTCAATCAATTCCAAGTCTACAACCGTCCCTATCTGGCCGATCGTTCAACCGAGCTGCGGTTAGAATCGATTCGCGGCTATGTGCATCACAACAGCTTTTTAAGTCTGCTGGTGGATCTCGGACTGATCGGCTTTTGTTTGTACATGGCCGTGCTGATCGCATTCATGCGCCGCACATGGCAGTTGTGGTTTACCGCCCACGCTCCCCAATGGTCGCGAGGGATCGCCATCGCCAGTGCCGCCATCGTGGGCGTGCATTTATTGCAAATGGCCTTTCACGAAGTATCCTTCTCCGCCATCGAGAACAGCATGTTGTTCGGGTCCTGGGGACTAATCGCCGCCTGCCACCGACAGTTTGTCCAAGTACCCTCGCCTAACGTAGACGAATCGCTCCGCGACTCGTTAACCCACTTCTAGGCCGATAGACGCAGCAACCCCGTCACGGAGTGCCGGGGCTACAAAGAGTGCCCCGACACGGAGTGCCGGGGCTACAAATGCAACAGAATTTTGCCGACTATCAATTAGTAGCGGTAGTGCTCTGGCTTGTATGGGCCTTCGACAGGGACGCCCAGGTAATCGGCTTGGTCCTGCGAAAGCTTGGTCAGCTTCACACCTAGCTTGGCCAGATGCAAACGCGCGACTTCTTCGTCCAACTTCTTGGGCAATACGTAAACCTTCTTGCCATACTTGCCGCTATTGCGTTCGTTCCACAGTTCCAGTTGAGCCAGCATTTGGTTGGTGAAGCTGCTGCTCATGACGAAGCTTGGGTGGCCAGTCGCACAGCCCAGGTTGAGCAGGCGTCCTTCGGCCAAAACCAAGACGCTACGACCGGTTTCGGCAAAGCGGAACATGTCGTACTGAGGCTTGATGTTGATGCGTTCAACCTTGCCAGCTTTTTCAAGCTTGTACAGGTTGGCCATGTCGATTTCGTTGTCGAAGTGTCCGATGTTGCCGATGATCGCGCGATCTTTCATCTGCTTCATGTGTTCAACAGTGATGATGTCCTTATTACCGGTGGTGGTAATGAAGATATCAGCTTCACCAATGACGTCTTCGAGCGTCTTGACTTCGTAACCTTCCATCACGGCTTGCAGAGCGCAAATCGGATCGATTTCGGTGACGATCACGCGACAACCTTGGCCACGCAACGATTGACAGCTTCCCTTACCCACTTCCCCGAATCCGCAGATGACCGCTACCTTGCCACCGATCATGACGTCGGTCGCACGGTTCAGTCCATCGACCAGCGAGTGACGGCAACCGAAGTTGTT
>JADLDX010000238.1 GCA_020846515.1 Pirellulaceae bacterium | reverse complement strand
TGAGCACTTCATCTTCAACGACAGCACCATGCACGATGGCAGCATGACCGATCGTTACATCATCGCCAACCTCGCACGGCAAGCCCGGATCCGCGTGCAAGCAGGCCAGGTCTTGTACATTGGTTCGCGCGCCGATGCGAACCGCTTCGCAATCACCGCGAATCACTGCACCAAACCAGACACTAGACTGCTCTCCCAGGTATACATTGCCCACGACCGTGGCCGTGGGCGCGATCCAGGCCGATGCGGCGCGCAGTTCAAGTCGAGTTCGCACTTCCAATGGTTCATGCTCAGCCCCAGTGGCCTGGGGCGATTGTTGACTCATCGCTACAATTACCTTTACCTATAAATGCTGCCTTGCGCAAAATGCCCGATCCAATATTTGTCATCCATAGGATAGCTGGCCAATGCCTGATCTTACTCCCTCAGCGCTCCAAGAGCGACTCACCTGGCGCTATGCGGTCAAACAATTTGATGCCGAACGCAAGATTCCCCTGGATATATGGCAAGTGATCGAGCAAGCCTTAATTTTGACGCCCAGCAGCTTTGGACTTCAACCTTGGCAGTTTGTGATCGTTACCGACCCGCAGATCAAACAGCAGATGCCACCCAGATCCTGGCACCAGACCCAGCCGCTACACTGCTCCCACATGGTCGTGCTGACGGCTCGCAAATCCCTCGACGAGGCCTATGTTGATCGCTTCCTCGAATCGGTGGCCCAAACGCGCGGAGTAGCCACCGAAACGCTATCAGGCTACCGCAATGTAATCCGTCAATCAGTGGCCCAAAGTACGGGCCAACATTTAAACTGGAACGCGCGGCAAGTCTATATTGCACTAGGTCAATTGATGACGGCCGCTGCTATGGTCGGTGTTGATTCGTGTCCTATGGAAGGGCTCGACATGGCGGCCTATGACCAACTGTTGGGCTTGACCGATAGCCCTTACACCACCGTAGTGGGCTGTGCTCTAGGTTATCGCAGTCCTAGCGACAAATACGCTAGCGCGCCTAAAGTGCGTTTCGCCGCCGCTGACATCATCAAACATATTTGACTTGTCAGCGCGTAGCCTGAAAGGACTCTCCTATGTCGAAAGCTCAGTTCGACAGTTACTCCGCCAACTACGAAGTCGCGCTCGGGCGTGGGTTGGGCGTCTCGGGCGAGAATTCGATTTACTTTGCAGAGGGACGTTTGCGTTGGCTGTCGCAGTGTTTAGCTAGCAGACAGTTGGTGGCCAAGCGTGTGCTCGATTTCGGATGTGGAGTCGGTAACTCACTTCCGCTGCTGCGCGACCTACTGGGCGCCAGTCACGTGGCAGGAGTGGATGTATCGCACGAGTCGATCGAGATGGCCAGGCAACGTTTCCCCAACGCCGGCTTTCAGCTAGGAACTGTTGAACAGCTCTCGGGTGCGGGCAACTTCGACCTGGCCTTTTGTAACGGCGTGTTTCATCATATTCCCGTCGAGCAACGTGCCGCGAGTGCTCGCTACGTATGGGAACAGGTTCGTCCGGGTGGAGTGTTTGCGTTTTTTGAAAACAATCCTCTGAACCCTGGTACGCGATATGTCATGAGCCGCATACCGTTTGACCAGGATGCCATCACACTATTGCCTTGGAACGCCAGGAGCTTGCTGCGTCAGGCTGGCTTTACGATCTTGCAGACCAACTACCTCTTCTATTTCCCTAAACTCTTATCGGCGCTGCGGCCGCTCGAGCCATGGCTGTGCCGACTGCCGCTGGGAGCTCAATACCTCATTCTCTGCCAACGCGATAGCTAGCCCTAATCCCGAATTGGACGCGTCCGCTTGCTTAGGTCTTGCTTAGGTCTTGCTTACTGGTCTTGCTTACTGGACTGCTTCGGGTAAGACTTAAATGTGTCCCCACTAAAGCAGCTTAAGTTCTCACTTTGGAGATTGACCAGATGGCGACCGCCACGTCAACGACCACGACCACGATTTCACCTCAACAACTATTGGCCGCGGCTTCGACTGCTCCGAATCCAGACTTGATCGACGTACGCACTCCGATGGAGTATCGCGAAGTGCATGTCGAGTTCGCGCGGAATGTACCACTAGACCAGTTAGATCCGCAAGCTTTAATGCAATCGCGCAGCACCACACAACCGCTGTATGTGATCTGCAAGTCGGGAGGCCGAGGTCGTCAAGCCTGCGACCGGTTTCATGCAGCCGGCTACACGAACGTGATGAACGTCGAAGGTGGTACGCAAGCTTGTGAGCAAGCCGGCTTGCCCGTCGTGCGTGGCAAAAAGGCAATGTCGTTGGAGCGTCAAGTCCGCATTGCGGCCGGTGGTCTGGTGTTAATCGGCGTCGGCCTGGGGTTCGTCAACTCGTTGTTCTTTGGTATCTCGGCGTTTGTGGGAGCTGGGCTGATGTTTGCCGGCATCACCGACTACTGCGGTATGGGCATGATGTTGGCGCGCATGCCGTGGAACAAGTAAGCAGTGTTGACCACGCTGAGCAGGCCATAAGCCTGCCTTGTCAG
>JADLDX010000237.1 GCA_020846515.1 Pirellulaceae bacterium | reverse complement strand
GCGTGATGCACCAGTTGAAGTGTATTCATCCACCAGGCGGCGCGACCGCGTTCACTGCGGTGATGGGTGGCCAAGCGATTGGCGATCTTGGCTATCTGTATGTCCTGTACCCTGTCGGCCTAAATGCTGTTGTTATGCTGGTACTCGCCGTGCTGATCAACTTTCCGTTTCGCTGGAGGCGTTATCCAGCAGTGTTGATAAAAAGGACACCTCCTCAAGAAGCCGCAAACGTCTTGGGTTCAGAAGACGATCATCGCAACTTAGTTGAAGCAGTGCGTTCGCTGGATTCATTCGTGGACGTCAGCGAAGAAGATCTAGTTTACCTTTCGCGGATCATGGCAAGCCATTACGCAGAGCGACACTCTGTTTCCGCAGGCGAAGCAGACTTAACTCAATCGGTTCGAACGCGAAAAGCAATTGATCCTTGGATGACACCAAGTGACAGCGCGCCGACAAATCCATAACTTGTGGATGTGAGTGTCCGACTATTCGATGCGATCTCTTTTCGAAGGTGGAGACGCTACAGCAGTCGATCAACTAGTGCATTCAGCAAATATCAAGTCGCTGGTTCATCCGTGTGCATGCGGTCGGTAAATACGTTGACAATGAGCTTAAGTGACAAAGTGAGGATAATTAGCCCCAATCCCCAGATGCCAGCCACCACCTTCCACTCAAGTAGGCTTGGTGAGTACTCGACGATCTCGTGCAGGGTGGATGGGATAAAGCCTGGCACAATCAAGCCCATGCCCTTCTCGATCCAAATACCAACGATCACCAGCAAGCAAGCCAAAATTCGTACATGGCTACGTTCCAAAGCTGCGGGAGTGAAGAACAGTGCCGTACCGACAAGGTTCATACCGATAGCTGTCCAGATCCACGGCACCAAACCGTTTTTTCCATGGTCGCCAAAGAACAAGTAATTGAGTGGAGCTGCGTGGGCGCTACCGGTATACAACACCGTGAAGATTTCGCTTACGAGCATCAATAGATTAATCGTCATCGCGACGCGAATAATTTGAATCAGCGTACGTGCTGGACCAGTCGGGGCAGCATAACCTGTTGTTACTCGCAGAACACGCATTACAAGGATGATAAAGGCTGGGCCGCTAACAAATGCGGAGGCCAGGAAGCGAGGCGCTAGCAGAGCGCTGTTCCAAAACGGGCGACCGCCGAGACCGCAATACAAAAACGCAGTCACGGTATGAATGCTGATGGCCCAGAAGATCGATAGAAACACAAATGGAAGGTACCACCAAACATTCGGCTTGCGTCCCAGATACCGCATGTAAAGGAGGTAGCCAACGACGTGCAAGTTGATGAGCAAGTAACCATTCAAAACGATCACGTCCCAGGTCAACATTGACATCGGCCAGTTGAATTTGCCGATTCCTGGAATCAAATGCCAGAACCGATCCGGTCGGCCTAAGTCAACAACAACGCTTAAGGTGCACATGACGATCGCTGCAATCGCGACTGCCTCACCGATGATGACCACCTTATGCATCTCTTCGTCATCGTACAAATAGGCTGGAATGACCATCATTACGCCACCGGCAGCCAGCCCCACGCAGAAGGTGAAGTTAGCGATGTACAAGCCCCAGCTGACGTGGTCCGTCATGTTGGTCGTGATCATGCCGCCTGCAACTTGATTCGCCCAAGCGTTGGCCCCTACCAGGAAAACAGCCGTGAGCACAGTCATCCAGGCGTAAAACGCGAAAGAGCCTTCAGTGGCTCGCCAGAGCGCTCGTCCAATGAACTTGGGGTAGCTTGTAATGGCCGTTTGTTTTACGGGACTGCTGCTCATGTCGCTCAATCGAAATAGTAAAAGAACGCTGGCTTGGTACCGAGTTCTTCCTTGAGGATGTAGACGCGTTTGTTCTCAAGGATCCAGCGGATGTTCGAATTCTTGTCGAGAATGTTGCCAAAGACGCGTGCACCGGTCGGGCAGGCTTCCAGGCAGGCTGGCAACTTGCCGCGGCGCGTGCGGTGGAGGCAGTAAGTGCACTTCTCAACGACGCCAACGGGCCGCACTCGATTGCTCAGATAGCTCTGGTCAGGATTGATTTCTTCTGCGGGAACTTCGGGCTGCTTCCAATTGAAACGCCGAGCGTGATACGGGCAGGCCGCTTCACAGTACCTGCATCCGATGCACCAGTTATAGTCAACAACGACAATCCCATCCTCTTCTTTCCACGTTGCCTTTACCGGGCATACGTCCACGCACGGCGGTTCATCGCATTGTTGGCATTGAACAGGCAGGTAAAACTTGTCGTCCTTGGGAACGATGCCGGAGTAGGTCGTCGAACCCTTCTCCATATCCATCGTGCCTTTGGGCATTTCGATGACGCGGATGTAGGACTGATTCGTTGACCGATCGTGATTGTTCTCTTTGTGGCAAGCTTCGACACATTTGCCGTTTCCGTTACAAACGCTCAGGTTGATCGCGTAGACGAACTTGGTCCCGGGGATCGGACGGTCGTCGGCGATGGTAACGTCAGCTCCATATTTTTCCTTGGTTTCAGCTTCCAGTCGCGCGATCACATCCGCTTTCTGTTCCGGCGATAGTTCCGTGTAGTGCTGCTGCATGAACTCGACTGCAGTCGTGCTTTTGGCGGCTTGCCGAAGCGGCGAAATGGCAGCAACAAAGGCGGCAGCCCCCAGGGTCGCAAAGCCTCCTTTCACAGCG
>JADLDX010000236.1 GCA_020846515.1 Pirellulaceae bacterium | reverse complement strand
GGTCGTTGACAAACGTTCCGTTCGTGCTGCCCAGGTCGGAAACGACATGGGACTGGCCGTTCCAGCTGATCGACGCGTGCTGGCGTGAAACGGAATCATCAGCCAACAACATCTTGGCGGTTTCGCGACCAACATCGATCGTCTCTTGGCCGAGGTTGAAAGGCTCGCCGATACCTTGCTGCGGGTAAATGCGTACGAGCAGTGCCCCACAGTCTGTGTGAGGAAGATGCCAACCAAACGATGTTGAAAAGCGTGTTGCCAGCATGATTTACTAGTAGTAGTTGTTGTTAAGGAAACAATTGCTTTGCAGTCACGCCACTGCTTTTCGTCACCGGTCGACCGATGACCCTAGCGTTGGCGGTAGGTTTGGAACTTGAAAGCGTTTGCACATTGTCAGCTACCGATCCATCTTCGCGATGAGTACCTGGCACGTTGACCTCCACCGGCGGTACCGCTGGGCTGTCACTGTCACTGGTACTGTCACCTGCAGTGTCGCTTGTCGCTTGAGCCAACTCGCTTGCCGTTTGCTCATGCATCGCGCGCTTGCTCGACTGGTCGCTGGTGGACCATGTGGTGGAGAGACTAGCAAGGGGCAGGCCTAGCCCAACGACCGCGGTTAGCGCGCTGCCCACGGCTAAGAGCTTGAAAGTGCTTGAAGTTTTGTTTGCCAGACAGCCATCGATTCGCACGATCGCTTCACGACAATTCTTGGGGCGCTCTTGGGGATGCTTGGCGATCATGGCTGTGAGTAATTCACGGACGTCTGATGGTAGTCCGCGAGCATTACGAGCTAGCCATGCCGGTTGATCTACCATTTGGCCTCGCAGTTTGCTGACCATGGTCGAGTACTGAGCATCGGGGAACGGCGCATGACCGCTGAGCAAGTAAATCCAAGTCAATCCCAAGCTATAGATATCGCTCTCAGCGGTCGCTTGAGTTGCGTTCTCGGCTTGTTCAGGCGCCAGATAGTCTAGCGTTCCCAGCAGTTGTTCCGTCGTTGTCAGACCAGGGCTTGTTTGCTGGGTACTGCGAGCGAGACCGAAGTCGAGCAATTTGGCGTGACCACTTTCGGTCAGGAATATGTTGGATGGTTTGATATCGCGATGAACCAATCCTCGCTCATGCGCATGAGCCAGCGCGTCCAAGATCTGCCGCACAATCGAACAACTCTTGTCCAGTGCCATCGGTCCAGAAGAACTTACCAACCGCTGGAGATCCTGCCCTTCGAGCAACTCGGTTGCATAGTAGTGCACGCCATCACAACTACCAGCATCGAGCGCACAAACGATGTGAGGGTGATTCAGTTGGCCGATCGCCTGAATCTCTTGCAAGAAGCGGCTGATCGCTTGTCCGTTGGTTGCCATCGCCGGATGAATAAACTTGACGGCGCACGGTTTGCCAAGTTGGCGATGAAGCGCGCGAAACAGCGTCCCCATTCCGCCTTGACCCAGTTTCTTGCCGAGATCATAGGGTCCAAGTGCGACTCCGGACAGGTCGTCTCGATGGAGATCCGTGCTCCGAAACGTGGCGAGTTCGACACAGCCATTCGAATTCGAGGATGCTTCGCAGTACCTCGCAGCGCCAACGGAAGTTGGCATCGGCTTAGCCCCCAAAACGCGTGTGTGTTCTGGAGCAACTGGTGCTACCACATCAAGACTCATCAGACGCTGCCCGCAAACGACTTAAGCCCCACAACCTATCGAATACGGTAGGTCGCGACTGGCGGCGCGCTCTGAAATCGCAATCGAGTTGGAATCGATGAGCAGGACGAACATGTCGGTCGGTGAGTGTTGAACCGAACGTAACGATTGTTTTGAGGAATGGGTTTCAAGAGTGCCGGTCTTGCCTATCAACAACCGAGCGAAGAATTCGGGTGACAGCTGCGCTGGCACAGCCCCAGCGCAGCTAACGCTGTGAAGCATTTTAGAAGCGGAACGGCGCAAGCCGTCCGGTATATCCCGGTAGTTATAGGAACCGGAGGGCTTGCGCCCAACCGCTACAAATGCCGGGTTTCACGAGCAAAAATGCTCCACAGCGTTGCAGCACGGCCCTAGCAGAGAATCACATCCATGATCAGCTCTCTGCTAGGGTTGATCGTCTTGATGAGTAGAAGCGGGGGCGCTAGTGCGTTTGCTCAGGTATGACTGACTTGCATCTATCAAAACATAAAACAACGGTGTGAAGATCAAGCCAAATGCAGTTACGCCCAACATGCCATAAAAAACGGCGATACCGAGCGCCTTGCGCATCTCAAACCCTGCTCCCGTTCCGACCAACAACGGTGCGACGCCCAAGATAAACGCAAACGAGGTCATCAAGATCGGTCGCAGTCGTACGCGGCAGGCTTCGATGGCAGCGGCCCGGCGGTCCATGCCTTCTCGCTGCAGTTGCTTTGCAAACTCGACGATCAAGATCGCATTCTTGGCCGCCAAGGCTATCAGCACGATGAAGCCGATCTGGGTAAAAATATTGATGTCTGAGCTGTAAATCCATAGGCCGCCAATCGCAGCCAGCAAACACATGGGCACGATCAAAAGAATGGAAAGGGGCATCGACCAACTCTCATACTGCGCAGCCAACACCATGAATACAAAGGCAACGGCCAGCGGAAACACCAGCTTGGTCAGCAGGTCTTGGTTGACGATCAACTGTTGTAACGCCAGTTCCGTCCATTCGAAACTCATCGTACTGGGCAGCTCCCGATTGGCGATACCTTCCAACAGTTGGATCGCATCGCCCGAGCCCAGGCCGGTCGCTGGATTGGACACAAAGTCAGCCGTGGGATACATATTGAAGCGATAGACAATGCCAGGCCCAGTGATGTCGCGAATATTGATCAAGGTGGCCAAAGGCACCATGTCACCAGACATGTTACGAACTTGCAAGCGCCCAATATCCGCGGCGGCCGCGCGGAAACGTGGTTCCGCTTGCACGTTGACCTGCCAGTTTCGGCCGAAGCGCGTGATGTCGTTTGCATATGCCGCGCCCAGATAAATTTGCAGCGTCTGAAAGACGTCGTTGAGAGCCACGCCAGCTGATTTAGCCTTTTCGCGATCAATATCGATGTAGAGCTGTGGCTCGTTCGCGCTGTAGCTCGAGTAAGTACCGACAAGTCGAGGGTCGGCCTTGCCGCCTGCGACCAGGTTTTCCATGGCGCCTTGCAGCGCTGCAGGCCCGGCCCCAGCCCGATCCTGGACTTGCATCTTCATACCGGCGGTTGAAGCCAAGCCATCAATAGGTGGTGCACCCAGGACAACGATCTGTGCGTCCTGGATCGAGTTCAGCTCGTCCTGAATCTTCTGGATCAGCGTCGTGGCATACAGCTCTGCATGTCCGCTGCGTTCTTCGAAGGGAGACAAGATCACGAACAGTCCCGCACTGTTTGAGGCATTGGTGCTGGTCAGAATCGAAAAGCCTGGAATGCTGACGGTGTGCGCGATGCCTTCGGTCTCCAGTAGTATGGCGTTGACCTGGCGCGTGACCTCGGTGGTCCGCTGCAAGCTGGCGCCGTCCGGCAGCTTGACGTTGACAACCAGGTAGCCCTTGTCTTGCGTGGGAATGAAACCAATCGGCGTGCTTTGAAAGCCTTTGAAAGTGAGGCCAATCAAGCCCACATAAAGGACCACGAAGACCAGGCTATACTTTAAAACTCGGGCAACGATGTTTCCGTATAGTGTCGTGAGCATATCGAACAGTCGATTGAAGACACGAAAGAATTGTTGCAAGAGCCGATTCACTGGGCCGTGCATCAGTCGACCGGCGAAAAAGGCCAACACGCTCACAATCGCGAACACTGTCCAGGCAGTCGTCGACCAAGTGATGGCTTCTTCGCCGTGACCGGACGTCGCGATCGGGATTCCCAGTGGTGCCGCGATCCATGGGAAGACGAATCGATAAACGGCGTAGGATGCCAGTAATCCAACGCCCCAGGCCGGGAGTGCTTCGGGTGGATGTCCCTCACGATGGGGCTTGATCAGCGTGACTGCACGCGCGGGCGCCATGGTCATCGCATTGATGGCTGAAATGATCGTCGATGCCGCGATGGTCAGGGCGAACTGCTGAAAGAACTGTCCTGGGATGCCGGCGATGAATACCGTGGGCAGAAATACTGAACTGAGCACCAGCGTAATCGCAATGACCGGCCCCGTGATTTCTTCCATAGCCTTGATCGTGGCCTCGCGCGCGGGCAAGCCCTTGGACATCCAGCGTTCGATATTTTCCACGACCACAATGGCATCGTCGACAACAATACCAATCGCCAGCACCATGGCGAACAATGTCAGCACGTTGATCGAATAACCGAACACATACAATCCCGTCAGGGCGCCCGCCAGGGTGATCGGCATGACGATCGCCGGGATCAGCGTGGCACGCAGGTTTTCCAGGAACAGGTACATCACGGCGAATACCAGCAGCATCGCGATGATCAGCGTATG
>JADLDX010000235.1 GCA_020846515.1 Pirellulaceae bacterium | reverse complement strand
CCATCACGCGACGTGGAGTGGCATCAGCGGTGACTTCTTCCATGGTCGATTCGTGGGTGCTGACTATAACCTTGTTACCAACGAATGGCTCGAACAAAACATTCGCAGCAAAGGACCATTGGGCAAGGAGTATCCTCGCTGGCAATTTCTGATGGAAGGCGATACACCATCATTTCTAAACCTGCTGGACAATGGTCTCAGCCAGCCAGAACATCCAGAATTTGGCGGTTGGGGCGGTCGCTATGAGCTCTATACACCCCGGCGGCGGAAATGGTTCTTGCAAGACGAGACGCGTCCAATTTGGAGCGACGCTCAAGATGAAGTATTGGGCGTAGACGGGCGCTGGCACACAGGTAACCACGCTACCATCTGGCGATGGCGCGCCGATTTTCAAAATGACTTCGCGGCACGCATGGACTGGACTATCAGGCCATACCAACAAGCGAACCATCCGCCGGTACCCAAACTAGAGCACGCTGATCAACTAGACGCCAAGAAAGGCTCGGTGGTGCAGCTAAGCGCGGTAGGATCCAGCGACCCCGATGGAGATAGCTTGTCCTACAATTGGTTCTACTATGGCGAAGCCGGCAGCTTCCTGTGTTCGAACAGCCGAAGTGGGCAACCTGTTCCCATCCAAGGGTTCGATCAGGTCAAAGCTTCGTTCAAAGTTCCCACATCAACCGTTATGCCACCCGGCATCGGCACGATGCATATCATCCTGGCTGTCACTGACCACGGCACACCGCGTCTGACCCGCTACCGTCGAGTAATCGTTAACGTCACTGAATAACCGGCTCGCGTTTTCAACTTCGGCTAAACCACATGAAGGCCAAAATAGCCAACAGGGCCAGCACCAAGATGATTGGATAAGCCCCCAACACAAGCGCAAAGGGCGCCGTGGGGTGCTTGGCGTCCATCGGCGCATCGTCTCCGCGCGCGGCGTCGGCTATTTTTTCGCCTGTAGTTTCGGGGTGCGTTGTTTCGTTAGCTGTTTTCTGAACCAACATGAATGACACCTTTCGAGAAGTTTGGAAACAAACTATCGAAAGGTAGTAGCAAGCCGCAGGCCGATTCCGGCAAAATGAAACAACCCGAAGCGTTCGCGAAGGAAAGACATCCATCGCAAACAATTCGGGTTGGGTTGGACTGGGTTGGAATTAATTGAGGCCAGGCTCACGGCGCCCGTTTTTCAGGGTCGCTGTTAGTGCGAAAGACGACGCGAGCATGGAGGGTTGGGTCGGCCAGGCCGTTACCACTTCAAGCCGAACAATTCGCCGCCACTGTTTTTACCAGTGCCACCTTTGAGCGGCCCGCGATGCTTGGGCAATGCCAGCTCGCGTGGTACTTCTTCCACTTCCGGCTCCTCGGGCTTGGACTCCACGGTCGGTGGTTGCTGAGCGGCCTTCAGAGACAAGCTCATGCGTTGCCGCTCTGGCTCGACGGACAACACCTTAACATCCAACTCTTGTCCTTCTTTGACATGGTTGGTCACCTTGTGTACGCGATGATGCGCGAGTTCCGACAGGTGCACTAAACCTTCCACACCGGTCGCCAGTCGAACAAAGGCCCCGAAGTCAGCGATGCGTGAAACAGTGCCATGCACGATCGCGCCGACAGGAAATCGCGTTTCAACGCCGGTCCATGGATGATCTTGCAGCGATCGATAGGACAAACTGATTTTGCCAGACTGCGTGTCAACTTTATCCACGCGTACTTGAATCTTCTGGCCTTCCTGCAGCACTTCACTGGGGTGTTTAACCTTCTCCCATGAAAGTTGGCTAATGTGCAACAAACCATCCAAGCCGCCGATATCCACAAAGGCGCCAAAGTCCATCAGTTTGCGAACCGTACCTTCGACAGCCGAACCAACTTCCAGTTCCGCCAACCGTTGTTCGCGTTTCTCAGCCTTCTCGCGCTCAAGCACCGCGCGGCGCGACAACACCAGGTTGCCGCGCGACGGATTGGCCTGCGTTACCACGCACAAAACTTTTTGATCGATAAACTCGGAGAAGTCCTCAATGCGATACTCGGCCACCTGGCTGGCGGGAATAAAGCCGCGTACTTGGCCAACCGTACATTCCAGACCGCCCGTGTTGGCAGCCGTTACTTTGGCTTCGACAATTTCGCCTTCCTTCAGGTCGTCCCAGTCGGCCACGCTGATCGCGCCACCAGGTACGGTCACGTCGTACAATCCCTCTTCGGCCAGGTAGCCACGGACGATCACTTCCAACGTGGATCCCACCTCTGGGATATTGTCTGTGAATTGAAGCAGCGATATTACGCCTTCGTTGGGTCCGCCCAAAGACATGAAAACAGACTCACCATGAACTTTCAACACGCGACTTTGTATGCGTTGGCCTTCTTCTAGTTCATGGCCCACCTGCACCAGTTTGTCGCCGATTAACATCCGATCCAGGTCGGTACCGGCCAGAGCCGATTCCAGTTCGCTCTGCAGATCAGCCGGCAAGGCGGCTCGTCGCGAAGGCACTTCCAGCTTAGGCATCGGTGGTTCCGATGGCGGCCGGTAGCCCTCGTCACGTGGCTTGTTGAACGGCTTACGCTTACCGCGATCGCCACCGCGATCACCTTTGTTTCGCTGCCCTGGTTCGCCTGGGCCGGCTGCTGCTGCGTCCGTGCCGGGCGAAGCGGGACTGGTTGCCGAGCCGGCAGGAGCTTGAGCCACCGCTTGAGCTGCGGATTGGGCTTCTTGGGCGGCTGCCAATTCCTCGGCCTGCCGAGTCGGCCGAGGTGGCCGGGGAGCCCTAACCGGCTCACTCTGGGCTCGCAACTGTCGAATGCGTTCGATGCTCAGCGGTCCACTGGAAGCTCCACCACTGGAAGCTCCACCACTGGCTTCTAGGGCGGAATTCGCAGCCGAGGCTGGCTCAGCCGGCGCAGCTCCCTGGGCTGCCGCCTGATTCGGGGCATGTTCCTCGGGAGTGGCTGGGGATTCCGAAGGTTGACCGACTGCGTCTTGACCGCTACTCATCTAAGATTGCCCTGAACAAAATCACAAAAAAGGAGGTCGAAGGTTCTACGTACTCCAATCTTACCATGAGCCTGAGAGAACGTGGAGCAGTATTTTCCCAGCCCAGGCCATAGTTCACGGCGGCGGCGATGTTAATGACGGCCGAAAACCGTGGGCTAACGCCCTGCGGCTGATTAGCCGCGAGCGCGCTAGCGTCCGGTCGAGCCAAAACCGTGGGCTAGCTAGCGGTTTCTTCCTCACCGCGTCAGCCGCAGGGTGCTACCTCGGTAAGTCAAGTACGCCTGCGGCTGACTGTTAAACGATGGCGACTTCGGCGGCGGTGTGATCGTACGCCTGGACCAACGGCAAGCGAATCGTAAACGTTGTGCCCCGGTTCGGTTCGCTATCGACGCACAATGCACCGCGATGCCGATTGACCACGATATCGTGCGCGATCGCCAGACCTTGGCCCGTACCTTGACCAAACGGCTTGGTGGTAAAAAAGGGATCGAAGATGCGATCGATTACCTGGGCTGGGATACCAATGCCGTTATCCTGCACAGTTACCCATACCTGATCGTTCTGCAACGTAGAGCGAATCGTAATCACACCGCTGGGAAGGGCGGCCCCGGTTGGTGGCTCGGGCAGGGCATCCGCTGAATTGACCAGCATGTTGACGAACACCTGGCTCAGCTCAGCCGCTCGGCAGAGTATGTTCGGTATCTCTGGATCCAGTTCCAATCGCACATCGGCCACGAACTTCCAGCGATTGCGCGTCACGATCGCCGCACCACTGATGATCTCATTTAGGCTGGCCAAATGGAAGCCATCGGTCGCTGGGTGTGACAACTGACGCATAGCATGCACAATGGTTACTACGCGTTGGCAACCGTCGCGACAGTCGCGTACGGCGCCGGCGGACTGTTTTCGAAAGAGTTCGTAGCCCGTATCGCGCAAGACGCGCGGCAACCATTCGCTGGCCGTCGATGGAATGCCGTCTTTGGCTTCGCTGACCAATTGATGGACTTGATCGATCAGTCGCTCGGCCGACTCGAGCCCCTCGACTAGATACTCCAGATTGTCGGAGACGAATTGCATCGGCGTATTAATCTCATGGGCTACACCGGCTGCGAGTTGGCCGATCGATTCCAGGCGTTGGGCTTGAGCGCGCTGAGCCTGCACCTGCTTGCGTTCCGTTTCATCGAAATGCACACCCGAGACGCGTGTTGGTCGACCTGCTTCATCGCGTTGGGTAACGCGACCAACGGACAGAATCCAGTTGTATGCCCCGTCTCGACATCGCATGCGAAACTCCAAACGAAACTCAGATTGCTCGTCGACCAGGTCGCCATCCAAGTATCGATTGAGCGTGTGAACGACCGATTCATAGTCATTGGGATGCATCAACGAACCCCAGATGCTGCCGGTATGCGGCAGTTCGTCAGGGGCGTAGCCAAGCATGCTGAACCACCGCTCGCTGAACCAGGCTTCATCAGTCTGTGGATTCCAATCCCAGACACCCAAATTGGCATTGCGAGTAGCATGCAGCAAGCGATCCTTGGCCACACGCAAATTCTCTTCCATTTGCTTGGTTAGCGTAATATCCACGTGAACGCCCAAGGCGCGCAGCGGCTTGCCATCCGGATCGCGTTCCACCACCCGACCGGTATCCAGCACCCACATCCATGAACCATCTTTCCGCCTCAAACGATGCTCACTTCGGTAAATGGGCGTGGAGCCCTTTAGGTGTTCATTGAGCGAACGCATGACGTCGCCACCGGCATCAGGATCAACAATTTTTTTCCATGAGCTCACATCGGGTGCCACTTCGGATAAGTCATAACCCAACATATCGGCCCAAATGTCGTTAAAGACTACCTGGCCCGTAACGATGTTCCAGTCCCACGTGCCCAGGCCAGCTCCGCTGATCGTCAGGTCCAGTCGCTCCATCTGCTGCCGAGTGGAGGTGACATCGGTAAAGCTGGCCAACACCAAGGCGGGCACTCCTTTGTTGTCCATCACGGCTTGGGTGTTAATCGATAACCAGCGCAGATCGCCGCCGGGTGAACGTACACCCATGATGACTTGACGCACTGCCTGGCCGGTAGATAGCGTCACCATGGCTGGATGATTGTCGCGTGACCAGTTGTGTCCGTTTTCTTGTACCGATTGCCAGCGAGGATCCAAGCAGTGGCGTCCCAACAGTTGATCGCGCTCTAAACCTAAAATGATCTCAGCCTGTGCATTGCACTGCACGATGTGCCCATCAGAGGCCATGACAATCACGCCCTCGGCCATCGATTCGAATAGCGTCTGCAACTGATTCTTTTCGTGGTCCAGTTCGCGAATATTGCGGCGAACAATGAAGCCTAAGACCAACAGGCATAGGCCAAGGACCAGAACCAACAGCCCAAGTAGAATTTGCCCAAGCGTTGCATCTACGCCAGACCTTGAGAACTGCCACACGCGATCCAACAACGGGATGCTCACCACACCCACGGCCATAAAGACCATCAGAGGTCTGGTTACACGGGGTTTCACCAGCGTATTGAGGCCCATCGAGTGACATCGTCCCAAACCGATGACAGATCGCAAGGCGCGAAGCTGACAAGTGCTGGCAGGGATTCAGCAAATGGTCGGCGCGCTTACGGGGTGTTTGCTATCGGCAACGCAATTGGGGCCCCAGGATTCCGGTATCGTCGCGCTTCCGGGCTTCGCGTTGCGAAAATTTCCCAAGGCCGCAGAGTCGCGTACACCGGATCGTGTTGCTTGGCTAAAACAAACTGGCCGGATCGGCGCGCCATAGCCGACGCAGAGCCAACATGCCGCTGCACAGGCACATGCCGAGTGTCAAACTCCAGACCAAAGCCACGCGAGGCCAGGTCAGACGCATAACCAGACCGCTCAATGAGGCCAGCGAATCATACAAGGACCAGGTGATCAACAGACCGGGTATGAATCCGATGCAAGCCAGGTAGAACGATTGCCACAATACTAAACTTAAAAAGTAGCGGTTGTTGTAGCCCATGGCTTTGAGCGTGGCCAGTTCCGGCATGTGCTCGCTGATATCCGTAAACTGAATCTGATAACAGATGATCGCTCCGACGATCAGTCCCATGATGGTACCGATGCCAAAGATGATACCGATCGGAGTATTCCGCGACCAAAATCGTACCTCGCGGGCCACGAAATCCGCACGACTATAAACCGACACCTCTTCCGGACTCAAACGCGATAAGTCGGACACGACGGCCTTGGCATCCACGCCGGCCTTCAGCTTTATCAGACCAATATCCACTAAATCCATAGGATCACGAGTCGGCGATCGAAATGGGAAAAAAAGAGGATAGGTGCGGTTGGACATCAACAACGTGCCATCGTTGGCAAAATCAGTGCCTAGTGTAAAGGTATCGGCCAATCGAATTTGGGTGCCGTTGAGCTCAACGTGTTGAGCCCTCAGACTATCGGGCTCGTTCACGGAAAAACCATATGCAGCCTTACTGCGTCGATCGACCAGGACCGATCGCTGTTCGTCAGCCCGACTCAAGGCAGCGGCCAAGGAGTCATCGGTAAAAAATTCTGGATCTGGATCGATCGCCAGCACTCGAATCGTGCGCGCCTTGAAACCCTCAACCTTCACACTGGCCATGTTGCGCTCGGTGCGCACCGCTCCTACTGCCCGTACGCCGGACGATGCTGCCGCGCGCTGCAACCAATGCAAATTGAAACGACGTTCACTGGAAAGATTGAAACGCGCTGGGCTGACCATAATGACGTCAGCTTCAAATAGATTGATCATCTCGACATTGCTGTCGAATAGTGCGTTGCGAAAACCGATCTGCATGAACATCAATAGCACGGCAAAGCCCACGCCCGTGGCGGACAGCAGAAACTTGCTGCGGCTCGCGGTCAGGTTTTTCCAAGCTAATGGTGTTCGCATCGCGGCCCTAATTCAACTTCATAGAAGCGGTTCGACTCATGGAATCACTCATCGCTCAGAATAAACTAGCTGGTTCTGCTTTCCAGATCTTTCGCAGCGCCAGCGTACCACTGACCAAACAAACCATGATGCCCATTAGTCCAACGCCCACGATCCGTTCAACGTTCATGGTGATCGGTATGCCCGAAGCACTCCCGGTTACGCGATAGAGTACTTCTGAGACCGCCCAGGCCAGGGCAAAGCCGCACAATCCAAGCGTGATGGCTTGCGTCAATACGACGGTACAGAGGTAACGATAGGTGTAGCCCATCGCCAGCAAAGTAGCGTATTCGGGTAATCGGTCGGTTACGTCCGTGGCCAGCACCATGTAGACGATAGCCGCCCCCACCATTAACGATAAAGCCACGCCCAATTGAAAGATCAGGCCAATGGGAGTTTGCCACAACCAACGTTGGCGTTCCCACCGGATCACGTCACTCCGCGTCATGACATCTACCGCTGCGATGCGGTCGCCCGGCCCAAGCTTTCCCAATCGCGTGCGCAGTTGATCCAATACCAGTTTCGGTTGCGCATCGGCCTGCAATCGCACCAGGCCGAATGACACCAACGTGGCCGCGTCCCAGGGCACCGAACGATCAAAGCCGGTGGCGCTGGTCAGGACAGCCGCATTGGCCGCCAGTCCCGTGCCCAACTTAAAAACGCCAGCGATCTTAAACTTCTGACCGCCAACCTCCGCTTCGCGACCCGCATCCTTGTCTGAGAACTTGCGACCGTTCAGCGGCCCATAGTCGGGCCGAGTCGAATCGTCGACCAACACATTCTGATCGGACGTCAGCAAGCGCTGGGCGTCAGTGATCTTGGGCAGATCGAAGACTTCATCGTCTGGCTGAACACCCATGATGGCCAGCGGCAAAAACTGAGGCCGAAAGGCCTGAAGACGCTGTGGATGTTCTAGCGGTGGAAGACTGCGCCAGTTCTGCAGCGCGACCCACATCGGCACCACTTCTCGCACGCCATCTAGACCGGCTGCCACTCGCAGATTGTTGATCGGCACGCGTCCCGGCTCATACAAATGTGCGTAGTCGGTACCGCGTATTAGCAGATCAAACTGCATATGCTCATAAACGTTGGTGGCCGTATGCGATACCGCGCCTTGAAAGCCCAACTGCATGAAGACCAGCAAGAGCGCAAAGCCAACTCCAGCTACCGAGACCAACGTGCGCGCCAGTTGATGCCGCAGGTTGTACAAAGCCAACGGCGTTTTCATGAACCAGATCCAGCCTGCGCGTGGGCACCTTCCAAAGGAATGGTCACCTCTACTTGCAGTTGCAACCAGTGCGAGGCCACGTCGACATCTGCCGCATCCACTTCGATTTGTACTGGCAATGTTCGGTAATCGACTTTGGCCAGCGGATCGGTAGCCCGCAACTGCGGAAAACCAATCAGTCGATCAATGCGTTTGACCGTTCCGCGGAGTGGTTTATCAAATGCATCACTGCTCAACAGGGCCGCTTGACCAAGCTTCACCAGAGGTGCATCGGTCTGATAGATCTCCGCCTGGCAATTCATCCGCGATAGATTGGCCACTTGCACCAATGGAAACTGCGCAATGCTCTCACCCACCCGCGCATCCAGTGAGACGACAGTTCCATCAATCGGACTAGTCAAATTCGACAAAGCCAGTTGCTGTTCCGCACCAGCAATCTGCGCCAGCAGCACGCTGGTCGGATCAATTTTCTCCGCTAGCGCCAATGACCTCTCGGCCGCGCGCACCTTCTCTTCTGCCAACTTGCGTCCTGAACTGGCGGTCAATTCAGCTTGCTCAAACGTTTCTTTTTGGCTTTCGAACTGCAACTGTGCCGCTGTGACACTCGAACGCTGCTTGTCTATTTCCAACCGACTGACCATCGCTTTGGTCAATGGATCTTTGGCGATCGTTTCCATGCGTTGGAAGGCCGCTTGGGCATCCTGCCATTGTTGTTTGAGTAAATCGAGAGAAGATCGGCGTCGTTCCAGGCTGGTCAACTGCTCCACAGCTTGCGATAGTTGCAACTGAGCGCCACTCAGTTCGATCTTAGCCCGGTCTATGTTGGCATCGCGTTGCAGTCGGGCGTCCTCTAACTGCTGCTTGAGCGTTTCGAGTTGTGACTGTCGGGCAGTGGCGGAACGCAATACCACCAGGGGCTGGCCAATCTTTACCGGATCCCCCACGGACACCAAGATCTTTTCAACCGCGTCACCCGGGGTACCATTGAGCCGAATCAACCCGCCAGCCGGCTGCAGTTGCCCTTGAGCGATGATGCGCGCCGGACGAACCGCTTGTTTGTTGGCTGCCTGCGTCGCCTGCGGTCCCTCGGGCGCTTTCGGCTTGCAACTGACCACACCCGTTAACCCGACCATCAAAGCCAACTGCCCCCACACCGCGGGCAGAGCCAAACGAGACGGCGCGCTTGCGGCCAGGCCAGCTCGACGCGTTCCGTTCTGGCTCGACCGGGACTGATATCGCATAGGGACTTTGGGGTAGACTGGGAGGTTGAGGCGAATGTAATGGCTAGGGTAGATTATCATCCAAGCTGGCAGGTGGTTCTAGCAGTCGCCCACAATTCCGGCTCAGCAGTATTTGGTCACCAGCGTGTCTTTGCCCCGAAAGCGTGGCTGCGTTATTGCAGTGCAAGTCTCGAGAGCAACTCTCATACGATCGGCAAAAAATTAATGAAATGCTTGCTTTCCGACGAAAGGAACTATCAAAGCTCGCCAGGTTGGCCGTACGTTAAGGAAAAGCCGTACTGAATGAACGAACCACACAATCTACAAGCTGCCGTGCGGTTTGATCCCCAGTGGCGAGGTCGGCTGGCCGAAGGCGTAGAACCGGCAATTGTGGCCAGTAAGCTGAACCACTATTACGGAACGGGAGAGTTGCGCAAACAAGTCTTGTACGATAACTGCTTGGAAATATACCCGGGCGAAATCATCATCATGACCGGGCCCAGCGGTTCCGGGAAAACCACTCTGTTGACGTTGATCGGTACCCTGCGTCGTGTGCAGGACGGCGAACTGACAGTCCTAGGCCAAGAACTGCACAAAGCCACCAGCAGCCAGCTGATGCGTCTGCGACGTGAGATTGGTTTTATCTTTCAAGCACACAACTTGTTCGATTCCCTGACTGCCCTGCAGAATGTGCGCATGTCCCTGGAGCTGGTGGCCCCCCACCAATCGCAGCAGCAGCAGAGCGAGCAAGCCAAAGAGATGCTGACGGCTGTCGGCCTGGGTCAACGCACCGGCCACAAACCCAAACAACTCTCCGGCGGACAGAAGCAAAGGGTGGCCATTGCTCGAGGCCTGGTCCATAAACCTCGGCTGGTTTTAGCTGACGAACCGACCGCAGCTCTCGATGAACAGAGCGGCCGAGCTGTGGTCGAGCTGTTCAAGCAGATGGCCAAACGCGATCTGGTATCCATTGTGATCGTGACCCATGATAACCGGATTCTGGATGTGGCCGATCGCATCGTGAACCTGGTCGATGGCCGAATTCGCAGCGATGTGCTGGTTCAAGAAGCCGCCATCGTCAGCCAGATGCTGGCCCGTTGCGAAATCTTCTCGCACTTGACTCCGCGCTCCCTGGCCGAAATGGCGGATCAACTTGTGGCAGAGCAAATCCCCGAAGGCAGTCGAGTAATTCGCGAAGGCGACCCGGGCGACAAGTTCTATTTGATTCGACAGGGCAGGGTCAGCGTTCGCAAAGGGGCCGATGATCGCGAGTTGGCTCAGTTGGGTGAAGGCGATTTTTTCGGCGAGACGGCACTACTAACCGGCCAGCCACGCAACGCCAGCATCGTGACGCTAACCGATTCCACGCTCTATTCGCTCAGTCAAGAAAAGTTCAATTTCGCCGTGGGCCAACGCGCCTCGGTCGTCGACGAAATTCGCACCAGCCTGTTCGACCGACAGTAGACCGAAAAAGGGGTCAGACCCCTTTTTCGATGGCCGGCTGGCGTTCTTCGCGATCGATGCGTCGAATGTACTCGGCAAAGTCCATGTCTTCGCCTTGTAGCAAGCTGGGCAGGGCGGCATGAAAGTCATCGCGCCGGCACCACTCGCGCATGAAGTCGTCCCACGAATGCCAGCGACGTCTCTGGGAAACCGTCATGTGCTGACTGTAGGCGGTTAGATAAGCGCGTTCGAACAGGGAAATCAGGATTTCAAACATCACCTGCATGCGCTCGCGCTGCTCCTCGCTCAAATTGGGCGTGGCAGATTGGGTGCGCAGTTTCAGGTCGGAATGTTCCAACACCAGCTTCAGGAAATCGGTATACGAATCGGCCAGTAGTTGATAGACCTCTTCGTCCTCGTTTTCACGTTCCTTATGCTGCTCCAACATGAAGGTGTAGATTGCCAAAGGTAAACCGAACACGGTCACCACATTGGCCAACAATTGCCAGAACTCAATTGCGTCCATAGGCTAACAAGGGAGCGATTACCCGAACCTCGCTTGCGATAGCTGTTCAACCAGCGACTCAAGCTCTGCATCGATCGCATCCCGCTGCGCTTGCTCATCTTGATCCATCATTGACGGCACGGGTGGCGCCGCCAAGGACCAGGCTGGACAGGCATCGGCCAACTGGTCCGGTTGACGTGGGCTGTCCATATGTGACGGGGCTTCGCCTTCGCCGGCGGTGCCGGTCGCCGCAGGCGTTGTCCGACGGTTCAAATGGTTGATTAGAATCAAGGCATCCAACGGCGTCAGCATGCCATCACCATTGACGTCGTAGAAAAAATTCTCCTCGGTCGTTCCGCCTTCACCCGATGCAGAGGGTGGGGTGAGGATATGCGAACCCCGAGCGTTCAACCGATTGATTAAAATTAAAGCATCGCGAGGGAACACACTGCCATCGTTGTCTACATCCAACGGGTCGCGTACGTTCTGAAATGGTGCATCATTATTGACCGTGAGCGTGACCGTCTGCGAAGCAACCGCTCCTTCACCATCGGTCACCGTCACGGTAACCGTCAGCGTAGTCTCGGTCTCGACATACAGCGTTTCTTCGTCCTTCAATCGCAATACGTTACCGTCGACGGTGAACCGCGGATCCGAGACTACATACAGATAATCGTCGCTCGCATCCTGGTCGATCACGTCAATGGTCCCGACAACTGCACCCGGCTGACCGGCAAACAATTCTGTGGCCGACAGCGTAATCCCGCTCGGTGCATCGTTCGCATCCAGGACATCAATCATGATGTTGGTTGAAGTCGACTTGTGAGTACCAGCGGCCGTCGGATCGGTAACGGTTATCGTCACAGGAATGGAGGGTTCGGTCTCGTAGTCCAGCATGACGCCGCTGCGCAATTGCAACTGACCATCGACGACTTCGAATCGATCGTCCGAGACTGAATAGATATACTCACCTCGCTCGTCCGGATCGTCTACGTTCAATAAACCAATCAATGCCAATTCCGTGTTCTCGTAAACCAATACCGGCAAGAGGCTGACTTGCGTCGGTCGATCGTTGCTGTTGAGTACCGGAATGGAGACATGGCGGGTAATGACAAACGCTGGATTCTCTAAATCGGTAGCGGTAACCTCCAACTCGATAGTCGACTCGGTCTCGTAGTCCAAAACGGCGTCCATCGCGAGCATCACCTGCCCATCGACGACCATAAAACGTTGGTCATTGGTGGTAATACGGTACTTTGCATCTGCGTCGACATCGAAGACCGTGGCAAAGCCGGCCAACTCACCGTAGACCGCCGACTCAGCGATTGGCAACGGGTCGATCATAAAGGCAGACGGAGGATCGTTTACTGGCATCACGTTCAACGAAATGACTAGCGAGGTCGTTCCGATGCCGTCGTACACTCGCAGGGTGGTACTATCACTACCATTGGCATTGGGGGCGGCACGATAACTCACGCGGCCCGAAGGCGACACGATAACGGTACCCAGGCTCGCCCCAATCTGCGGCGCAAAGAGCAGCGGCGCCGCTGACAGTCCGACCAACGCTGCCTGGCGATTCAGATCAAATGTTAATGGTGTGTCTTCATCGGTCGTTTGGGTCAGTTCAACTCGGGCCGGCAGCGGAACAGGGTTCTGAACAACTCGAACCCCGAGAGATGCTGTCGAAGGTGTGTTGCCAACGAGCACCTGTACCGATTGAAGGGCGGGATTAGCCAGGCTGGCACCAAATATACCCTTGGATGTCGCAGCCATCACTCGTTCGCCAAACTGATCGACTGTTGCCGCAACCACTGGGCCTTGGCCAGGAGTCATCCCAATTCTGCCCACCGGTCGCCAACTGGCGACATCCCAGACAATTAATTCGTTCTCTTTGGTGGAGTTCGCCGTGACAATTCGGCCGTCTCGTCCGCTGGCAGCCACAGGCCCTGCCGCTTCGGCCAGGTGGGCCGCCGTCCGCAAGCCACCTACCGTCGACAACACATCAACACCACCACCCACCAAACCAGCATACAAGAACTGGCCATCGGCCGAGTAGCTGAGATTGGTCACAGTGCGTTCGGTCTGCAACGTCTCAATGGCCGCTGTCTGACCCAGCAGACGTATGGTGCTGATTCGCGTGCCATCGCCAGAACTGTTGTGATCTTCGCCGAATGGTTCGGAATTGTCGACGATGATGGCCAGACGGTTCTCCACCATCGATCCAATCAACTGTCCTTTGGGAACGGCCACGCTGGTACCAATTGTCGCTTGATCGGCCGTGACGCTCAGCGGAGCAATAAACGATTGATTGCCACTTTGCAGCTGCAGCACCAACGTGTCACCAGCACGTGCCAAGCCCGAGATACGCTGGTTGCTAGGCAGACTGGGGATCGACATCGATCGCGCCGAGCCGGTAGCGAAATCCAACTTCATCAAGACTGGTTGCGTCTGGCCAAGTTCGACCAGAGCCCAAGCGGCATCGTTTGTCGCCGTGCCACCTGTCCCTGTGCCACCTGTCCCTGTGCCACCACCGACCCAACCAACTAATCGACCGCCGAGTTCCAGTGGACTACGACCGCCATCGTCCGTACCCACTGGCGTCAACCGCCCTGTGTCCGACACCGACCAGGCATGCTTCAAATCTAAAGAACTGATCAACGCTTGGGTTGGTACCGATGCAATCGACCGGACCTGAGCATCTGGAACCGTCGAACTGGTCAGCAGTTGGGCGGGATGATTGGTAGCCAGACCGATCAGATAGTCGCCACTGGGCAAACCTGGAAATCGGGCCAGACCATCATTGCCTGAGACCGCCAGTGGTTCGCCGTCTTCAAATCGAAGGTTGCGATTGGTGTCTACGTAAACCAAACGATTGGGAGCCGGCACGTCCACGGCACTGGATAGAGATCTTGAACCGTCCTGGT
>JADLDX010000234.1 GCA_020846515.1 Pirellulaceae bacterium | reverse complement strand
GCCGATTAATGAGACCTTTCATTTGGGCCCGCAGAAGATGGTGCCCAAACGTCCGCACCCAATTACGCAGTTTACGAACGAACCAGAGAACACTGCCATTTGGAAACTGCTCAAACCACTCCGAGGGGCCAATCGCTTGGGCAAGATAAAGCTGGCCCCCGGCGTTCAAGAACTGATATCTACGCCCGACGGGGCTCCGCTGTTGGTCACTGGGGAATTTGGACGCGGTCGAGTCTTGGCCTTTGCCGGTGATACAACTTTTCAGTGGTGGTTGCAGGGCCAAGCACTGCGGCATAAACAGTTCTGGCGTCAATCGATGCTCTGGTTACTTGGTCGCGAT
Source organism: Pirellulaceae bacterium (assembly GCA_020846515.1). Taxonomy (GTDB): domain Bacteria; phylum Planctomycetota; class Planctomycetia; order Pirellulales; family Pirellulaceae; genus Aureliella. Next base: position 4,103 of record JADLDX010000234.1, on the reverse strand, counting down.
TCGCTGCAAGATGGATTCAGACTGTCACTGGATCGTCGAAGATTGATGCGCGGCGATGAAGAAACGGTCGGTATTGAATGGGTTGGCGGCAGCGACAATAAGCCGATGCCCAGCCCCATAACACTCGAGCTGGTGCGTGAAGGCCGCCAACTGGGTTTGCTGGAAAGTACGCCGGCGGGTGAAAACCGACGACAGGTGCGTTTGAAAGATCTGAACGAACCTGGCCTTTACCGTTTGACGCTCAAAGCAGTCGACAGTGCTGGCAAGGCATATTCCAGCGACGTAGCCTTCGTCGTACGCGATGAATCACGCGAACTAAATACGCCTGCGGCTGATTGGCAAATGATGCAAAACATGGCGGCGGCGACCGAACGAGCCGGTGGCCGATTGATCACGCCCGATGAAATTGGCGAAGCCATGCAGTGGCTCCGCGACCGCCAATCACAGTCCCGCGTCACGACGCTAGAGAAACGTCGCTTAGGCGATGGACTATGGGACTCGTGGCTCTTCCTGTTCTTATTCTGCGGCGTGCTATCGCTGGAATGGGGCACCCGCAAACGCTGGCAACTACCGTAATGTCGCAGTCAGCCGCAGGCATCGTTTAACAGTCAGCCGCAGGCGTACTCGTTTAACAGTCAGCCGCAGGCGTACCAGATGTTAGCCAGTACGCCTACGGCTGACTGTTAAACGAGAGGGCTTATTTCAGCTCGCGGAAGCTCGTCCAACTGACGAAGCCCAGACCGGCTGCGCAGAGTAGGAAAATGATATCCATGACCATGTTGGACATTTTGAAGGGGGCTAACGAAGCCATACCCAACATGCCAAACAGCAGGTCGCTTAGGAAGATCAGGAAGACGAGGATGGCAATTACCAATCCAGTCAGGCACAATGCTTTAGGCATCAACCAACCTCGGGGGATCGTCGCGGAAATGTCATGGGCCATCAGCGGGCTCCAGCGTAGTATAGTCCAACTTCTCAGGCTGTCACCTGGACTGCCCATTTACCCCATTTTCATTACAAGATAGTTTGCAACAAGAGACAATATGACCGATACGAACCATCCAGCCCAGCCCACTTCGTCCAGTCGAAGCGCAGCTGAAGTCTCAGTTGGATTGCGGGCTCAGATGCCCATTTGTCAACGATTTGCCTACTTTGATCATGCGGCCGTGGCTCCGCTGCCCGCGGCATCCGCGGCGGCCATCAAGAATTATGCCACGGAGGCCAGCGAACTGGGCGATACCCCCTGGATGGACTGGAGTCGTCGGGTGGAGCTGCTCCGCGGTGAGTTTGCTCAGTTGGTTGGTGCTGGCAGCGACGAAATTGCCTTGATTCCCAATACCAGCACTGGCATCGGTCTGGTGGCTGAGGGGTGGCGTTGGAAGCCGGGGGATAGCATGGTTGTGCCGGCCAACGAGTTCCCTTCGAACCTCGCGCCTTGGCGTCAATTGAGGCGGCGCGGAGTAGACGTTCGCGAGGTTCCCGTGCCTATCGGAAACGATGGTCTGGCCAGCCTGCAACTGGACATGATTTTGAAAGCGATGGATTCTACGACCCGCATGGTGGCTGTTAGCTGGGTGGGGTTTGTCTCTGGGTGGCGCATCAATGTCGCCCAGTTTTGTGAAGCGGTGCACCGCCGCGGTGCGTTGCTGTTCTTGGATGCGATCCAAGGCTTGGGGGCGTTTCCGTTGGATGTGCGTGGCACAGGCGTCGATTTTTGTGCTGCGGACGGGCACAAATGGATGCTTGGCCCTGAAGGGGCCGGCATGTTATATGTCCGTGGCGAACACATCGAACGTTTAGACCCGTTGATGATTGGCTGGCACAGTCTGGATGAACGCGCCGCGTTTGATCCGGCCAATACGAACCTCAAGCACACGGCCGCCCGTTTCGAAGGTGGTTCGGCCAACATGGCCGGCTTGCTCGGACTGGAACGCAGCGTTCGACTGCTGCTGGATCATGGCGCGCATCTCCCCGGAAGCGGGTTTGCGGAGGCCATTCTGCGAAACGTGGATGAGCTGCAAACAGGTCTGAAACAAATCGGGTGTCAGGGGCACGTATCGCAGGCCCACGAGCATCGCAGTGGTATCATGACGATCACCTGGCCCGATGACGCGACGACAGCTCGCGATCCCCTGGCGGCTCGTAAATTCTGTTTATCGCAAGGAATCGTCACCAGCGTACGCGGAGGCCGCTTGCGAGTCAGTACGCATGCATACAACAATAGCGACGACATCGAACGCTTCATCGCGGCCCTCGATGGATTTCTTCGCCGGTAACCCCCAGCGACGATCAAACTGCTTACGACATTGCTAAAGTCATTCCAGGATGAGCACCCATGGGTAGAGCCAACAGTGTTGCTGTGTATACCGGTTCGTTCGATCCGGTAACGCTAGGTCATCTGCACATCATCGAGCGAGCCGCCAAACTTTTTGACAAACTAATCGTTGGTGTAGGCTTTAATGCCGAGAAAAAATCGCTGTTTACTCCCGGCGAACGCGTGGAACTGATCCAGCGCGTGGTCAAAGATTTTTCCAATGTTGAGGTCAAGAGTTTTGATGGGCTGGCCGTCAAGTTCGTGCGCAGTTGCAACTCACGGGTCATGGTACGTGGTGTTCGTCCGCTGACCGATACGGCGGGCGAATTCACGATGATGATGGCCAACCGGCAATTGGACGAAGACATGGAGACGGTATTCCTGATGGCCGACGAAGAATACGCGCACGTATCTAGTTCACTGATCAAGCAAATTGCGCTGCTGAGCGATGATAAGATGCTGTCGCGATTCGTGCCCCGCGCGATCATCAAACCGCTACGTCAGAAACTTTTGGCTGCGGCTGGTTAGACCTGTTTAACAGTGTTTAACAGTCAGCCGTAGGCGTACTTGCCCCATCGCGTCTAGGTTCAGCCGGGAATTGCAGTAGTTTCAATCGTTACTTGAACCGAAGGATGCCATTCAAATATGACTTGCCGCATCGATCATCTCGCCGCCATTGCCTACCTGCCTCAATCACCTGTTTCTTATTCACCAAACATTGGCCTGATCGGTTGTGGAGGTATTGCGGGCTATCACCTGCAAGCCTACCAGGCCGCAGGCTTTAAGGTCACGGCTTTAGCGGATCTGGACAAAACGCGGGCCACTGCGCGGCGCGACGATTACTTCCCAGACGCTTTGGCTACAGACGACTTCCAAAAGATTCTCGGCGACGATTCGATCGAGGTTGTCGACATCACCACGCATCCGGCCGAACGCGTAGCGCTGATCCGCGCGGCCTTGATGGCTGGCAAACATGTGCTCAGCCAAAAGCCATTTGTGCTGGACCTGGATGTCGGCTTCGAGCTGGTTGAACTGGCCGCCAAGCAGGGACGATATTTGGCCGTCAATCAAAACGGTCGCTGGGCGCCGCATTTCAGTTATGCGAGGCTGGTCGCCGGCAGCGGCATGATCGGTAACATTTTTGGCGTGCACATGTCGTGTCATTGGGATCATCGTTGGGTGCGAGGCACGCCATTCGAACAGATTCGTCATTTGATTCTGTATGACTACGCCATCCACTGGTTCGACATGGTGCGTTGTTTCTTGCCAGAACGTAAGGCTCAGCGCGTCTTCGCCAGCACCGCTCGGGCTGCCGGTCAGGACCTGAAGCCCAATCTGTTGGCGCAATCAGTGATTGAATTCGAGGATGCGCAAGCCACGCTAGCCTTCGATGCGTGCGTGCCCGCTGGTCCACAAGAACGTACCTATTTATCAGGTACCAACGGCAGCCTAACCAGTTCCGGTTCGGGTAACCAAGAACAGCGGCTGACGGTGAACTTGACGGAAGGCTCATGGACGCCGACGTTAACCGGCAAGTGGTTTCCGGATGGCTTTCACGGCACGATGGGTGAGCTGCTGTGCGCGATTGAACAGAAACGCCCCTGCAGCATCGACGCGGCCGATAACTTGGAAAGTCTAGCGCTCTGCTTTGCCGCCGTCGCCAGCGCCGAAAGTGGCTTGCCCGTCCGACCAGGCGCCGTGCGCAAGATGCCAACTAACCCTCCTGGGAACTAACCCTCCCGCTGCGTCGCAGCGCGAGTGTCGACTCGCGGCAGCGCGGACGGGGCGG
>JADLDX010000233.1 GCA_020846515.1 Pirellulaceae bacterium | reverse complement strand
CCAGTGGTCATCCAGTGGTCATCCAGTGGACGGCAAATGGCCGGCTACTGGCTGGCTACTGGCTGGCAAAAGGGGGCTAGCAAAGCTGGGAATGAAACGCGGTTGGTGCACAAAGAAATGCTCCCGTGCCGCCCTCGAAAGTTGCTAAACTGTTCCTAATTGACTTTCCCCCGTCGGAATACCCACCTTGTTATTTGCTTCTGGAGAAACTTCTATGCTTGCCACGGATTCACATCAACCTGGCTCACACCTACCGGGCTCACTTGCCCCCGACGACCGATCGCGGAATTTCGGTCGCTATTGGCTGTACGGTGTGCGCCTGGCCAGCCTGATCGGCTGTCTGGCCTTATGGACTACTCCTGGATGGGCACAAATGAAACTTGGATCAATCCAACGCACGACTCCCGAGCTGGATGAAGTGCTCGACAAAGATGCACCGATCGAAGTGCTCGCTGAAGGCTTCACATGGACCGAAGGACCTGTTTGGATCGGCGGAGCCAAAGATGGGCATTTGCTGTTCTCCGATATTCCGCGCAACAGTATCTTTCGCTGGTCTCCCAGCAGTGGCGTGTCGCTGTTCATGTCGCCTTCGGGCTACACCGGCGTTACCTATTATGGACTGGAGCCCGGCAGCAACGGTTTGATTCTGGATCGCGAAGGGCGATTAATTTTATGCGAGCATGGTGACCGTCGCGTCAGTGTGCTGACTAAAGATGGCGGCAAGATGACGCTAGCCGATCGCTATCAAGGCAAGCGATTGAACAGCCCCAATGATGCGGCCCTCAAGAGCAACGGCGATATTTACTTTACCGATCCACCATATGGTCTGCCTCAGCGCTACGATGATCCGCGTCGCGAACTGGATCACTGCGGTGTGTATCGTCTGAGCGTCGATGGCAAGCTAACGCTATTGACGACCGCACTGGAACGCCCCAACGGTATTGGTTTCGCGCCCGACGAGAAAACGTTGTATGTTGCCCAATCGGATCCGCTGAAGGCGATCTGGATGTCATTCCCAGTTAAAGAAGACGGTACGCTGGGAGAGGGCAAGTTGTTCCACGATTCGACCAAACTGGTCGGGGATGCTCATCCTGGTCTGCCCGACGGCATGGCCGTTGATGGCCGCGGCAATGTTTGGGCCACCGGGCCTGGCGGCGTGTGGATCTTTGCGCCATCGGGCAAACTGCTAGGTAAAATCCTTACCGGCCAGCGAACCAGCAATTGCAAGTTCGGTGAAGATGGTTCTTCGCTGTTCATTACTGCCGACAGCTACTTGTGCCGCGTTCGCACCAAGACCAAGGGCAAAACGGCTGGCAAGTAGAAACCCGTCCAAGTCTCTGGCGAGATCGGCTACGCAAGGACTGTCGTAGCCGAAGTCGCCAGACTTTGGATGCATCCGATGACCGATTACAATAGACGTTCTGGACTACATGTGATTGGGGCGCTGCCCCTAATACCAAATCGTCGAGCCGAACTGGGATGCTCGGCGACTTTCTTTTCGATGGGATGAACGGCTCGCCAATGCCAATCAAGCTGAAATGTAATTGTGGACAGGTATTGAACGTGCCGGACAGCCTGGCTGGAAAGACCGGCAAGTGCCCCAAGTGCCAGGCTGCGTTGAAAATCCCGGCTGCCGACGGAGCTCCGGCCAAAGCGGCCTCGTCCAGCGCTTCAGCCGGTGCTGCTGCCCAGCCATCTGCTGCCGGCCAAACCCATGCAGCCGCGAAACCTGCCACTAAACCTGTCGCTCAGTCAGCCGGTAAGGCAACACCGGCGGCAGCAGCTACGGCAGCTGCCGCGGCGCCCATCGCGCGGACGGCACCGGCGGCACGCGTGGCGACTGCGGCTACGTCGGCTGCGGCGGTGGATGATCTGTTCGATGAGATCGGGTTAAAAAAGAAAACGTGTCCAACTTGCCCTAAATGTGGCGGCGCTATTCAAAAAACTGCGGCCCTGTGTGTGCACTGCGGTTTTCACCTGGAGACCGGCGAGCAGGCCAAAGGTTATCAGTTGCAGGCCGAACTGGATGAGTTCAAGAACCCGTTTCTGCAAGAAGCCGCAGATAACATGCATCGTGAAGACGTGTCTGAAGAAAGACACGCCAAGTCTGGTACACCGTGGTGGATGCTGGTGTCGTTTTTGCTGGGATCGTTGTGTATTGGTATTGCCGGCATCATTATCGTCGATGCCACGATGAACGAACCGGAGCCTGAAGGTACCTTGCTTGGAAATCTTCAGCGCGAAAAGTTTGGGGTCGTCGCCGGGGTTACCTTTGGCGCCGTGGGCAGCATGATTGCCTTCTTCGCGCACACGAGCATTGCTATCTTCGGATTCTCTAAGGGCGCGGGGACCGGGTTTGCAACGTTGCTCGTTCCGTTCTACGCGTTCTACTTCGGCATTAAAACTTGGGCCGATAACAAGTCTGGTATCTATGGGCTGATAATCGGTGGTGTCGTAGGCGGCTTCGGTTTTTGGTTGAATCAATATTGCGGCGGCGTTCGGGGCTATTACTTCTGACGGCCCGACAAATCTGGTGCGTAGGCACACGCGGCGAGACGCGTCGCGAGAGTCCAATTCAAGGCCCAAACGAAGATCGCAATATAAGCACGTGGACGCGTCCACGTGCTTAGCTGCTTATTTGGGAACGGGTGTTGCGGTTCAGGGCTCGCCGTATTTCAGTTGGATGTCCAGCTTGGGCATGGCTTTACGCAAGGGCTCAACTCCCGCCTCGGTAACGCTGGTGCGCGTAACCTTCAACTCCGTCAGGCTCTTTAGTCCCAAAAGATCTGGTACGCCCGCATCGGATACGGCTGTGGATCCTAGATGCAAAAACGTCAGCTTGCTGAAGCCTGCAAACGACTTTAGACCGGCATCGGACAATTGAGTGTTGTCGACGTTCAACCACTGGAGATTGACCAACGGCGCCAGGTGAGCGGCACCAACATCACCGATGGCCGCACGCCACAAATTCAATTTCTTGAGCGATACCATCTTGCCGACCGGTTCCAAAGCCGCGTCGTCCAAGTTACTACATTCGCTAATATCCAGGTCTTCGAGTTTTAGCGCCACCAGTTTCTCCAAACCCTCTTTGCCGACTGTGGTCTTGGAGATGCGCAGCTTGCTGACGCTAGGAATGGCGGCGATGCGTTCGAGAGCGGCATCGTCTACCAGCGAACCGGCCAGATAAAGTTCACGCAGTGCCTTTAGCCCGCTAAGTTCAGCGAGACCGACATCGCTGATCCATAAAAAGTCAGCTCCTAGCACCTTGAGATTGGGACAGTTCTTCAAAGCGACGATGCCATCATCATCAACGGTCGTCGCGCCGCTCTTGCCAGACAATCGCAACGAGACCAACTCGCTCAAGCCTGCAACGGCGGCCTTTAACTGTTGGTTGTCAAGTTTGCAGTCGCGCAAATCCAGGTGTCGCAATTGCTTGACTTGTCCTACCTTCGCCCAGCCGGCTGCCGTTAGTTCACTATTGACGATGGTCAGGTTTTGCAACGACGCCAAACCAATCAGCGAATCGACGGCCGCATCGGTGGCTGGTGCATCACGAAAGGTGACTTGTGTAATCGTGCCTTCAGGACCACGAGTGAGTTCGGCCTTTGCGTTTTCAAGCGCGCTGACGGTCGCGGCCGGGTCGGAGGCTGCGGCCGCCGGCGCTGGTTTGGCGGACGTTGCCTGGTGGCTCTGGTCGCACCCTGCCCCGCTCCATCCCAGCCCCAGGGCCAACCCGAGTACCAGCATTCGTTTGGCGAATCGGCCCGCGTTGGCGGACCGCTCGTTCTGCTGCGCTCGACAAAACAACCTGGGGGCCCACGCATGTCGGCTGACAGGATGACGATTCACGACACTTGCCTCGCGATTGAAAGAAAATTTTATAAGTTAAAGGAGCAAACCCGCAGCCGGAGCTACTGAAACGATTCACCCGCATCTGGAAAGGTACCGGCTTGGACGCTGTCGCGATAGGCGGTGAAGGCTTGCTTCATGTCCCGCCCCAGGTTTGCCCACGGGCGAACGAACTTGGGTACGTAACCGCTGGTCAGGCCCAGCATGTCATGCGTGACCAAGACTTGACCATCGCAGTGTGGTCCCGCCCCGATGCCAATGGTCGGCACTTTTACTTCGCTCGAAAGTCGTCGTGCCAAATCGCTGGGCACGCATTCTACGAGTATGCCAAAGGCACCAGCCTGCTCGGCACATTTCGCATCGTGCAACACGCGTTCCGCATCACGCATCACCTTGTAACCGCCTAGCGCATGGACGCTCTGGGGTCTCAGGCCGACATGAGCCATCACCGGTATGCCCGCGTTGACCAGGGTCGCGATGGTCTCAGCCTGCTCTGCCCCGCCCTCGAGTTTGATCGCCTGGCAGAGAGTGCGTTTCATGATGCGGGCCGCAACTCGCAGGGTGGCTCGCGGGCCTAGCTGGCCATGCGGAAACGGCAAATCGACCATGACCATGGCCCGACGGGCCGCGCGCGCCACCATTTCACCATGATAGATCATGTCGCGCACCGAGACCGGCACAGTTGTCGTCTTCCCCTGAACGACCATGCCCAAACTATCGCCAACCAACAACACGTCGATGCCTGACTCGTCCAACCAGCGGGCGGTGGGAAAGTCGTAGGCGGTCAGCATGGTGATGCGTTCGCCACGCTGCTTCATTGCTTTGAGCGTACTGACCGTTACCGGTTTTCCCACGCTAGCAGGGGCAGGTGCCGAGGATGGGGGTGTTTCCGATGGCGACATGTACGGCTCGACCAACTCAAAAGGCAAACGGGCAATGGACCAATGAAGTCTCAATTATGCGTGCCCATCCTCGACAAGCAAAGGTGGCACTCCTGCGATACGCACCACAACTGGTGGACATGAGCCATCTGAGGCCCGTCCCGGATTTGTTTGTTGGCTCCATTAGCTTTCTTGAAAAATAGTGGTTTTGTAGCTACGTGGTAGCTTTCGTGGTGCCTTATACTAAAAGATAATCCCGCCGATCTACTTTTCTGTTTGGCCAAGTGCATTAAGGAACGCTGTACCATGTCACTGTGGAACATGTCTCTGTGGAACGCAACTCTTCATCGCCGCGTATTGGCGATCAGTATGGCGGCCCTTGGTTCGGTCATGGCACCGAACATCGTTTGTGCGCAGAAGCCCAAGAATGAAAACCGCAACGCCACGGCAGATACCGGTGTCAATCCGGCTCAGGCGATGGAGATCGCCAAGGTCGAAGGCACGCTGGCCGGAGCTCAGTTGGGTAAAATCAAGATTACCACTCCCGACAAAAAAGAAGTCTTTCTGATCCCCGACAACGAAACGGTGGTCAATTACTCTGCCCAAGCCGAACCAGTTTGGCTGACCGGCGGTTTGATGATTCGTTTTTCTGCCAACTTCGATTCTACTGGTAAGCCCACGGCACCCCTCAAAGCGCTTGAAGTGTTCACGCCGGTCATGCGCGGCCGCATGTCACCTGAACAAATGCGCGAGCAGACTCCAGGTGTGTTCCAAGAGGGCAAAGCACCACCTGAAGGTGCCAAAGGATTGTTCGCGGAAAACAATCGCAAACCAAATCAGCCTGCACCAAAAGGCAAGCCCTCAACCAAGAAAGAAACGCCCGCACCGGTAACCGGTCAAGCGTATCGAGTGGTCGGCAAATTAGTGAACCTTCAGAACAATGTCATGACTGTTTTGGCCGGCCAACCGATGCAGATCGAATTGGACCCAGCCGCCGTCATCTCCGTTACGGCGCATGACCTGGCTTCCGCGATGAATATGGCCGTACAAGGCGATGCGGTTAGTGTGTCTGGATTGCGCAATCCAGCTCAGCCTGAAGTCGTAAAGGCCGAGCAGATCGTGGTCAAAGCCGCCAAGAAGCGGACGCAAGCAGTTACACAAACGCGTCCTGGCCGCACCGCCACCACGCGCGGTAAAGACAAAGATAAAAACGCGGACTCTAAGGACGACAAATCCAACGACAATAAAAAGCCTGGCTCGACCAATAAGAAGCCTCAGTAACGCTTGGGGTTAAACGCAGGTAGCCACCGGTAGCCACCGCTGCCAAGTTTTGAAGGTGCGCGTTTTAGTGTCATATCATGCGACGATCCTGTATTCTACT
>JADLDX010000232.1 GCA_020846515.1 Pirellulaceae bacterium | reverse complement strand
CGGCGGCGAGTGGTAAGCACAGAACAGCAAGCAGAGTGAGAATTGACTTCATGGCACCAGTCTTCAAAGGGCAGGTGGAGGTGGTGGGGATTCAGGAGTTTTACAGGCGGAGAGAGTTCGGCAGGAAAGTACAAAATGCAAACACGACTACCACATCACTCGATGCGCACTTCATCGAGCATGACGTAGCCTTCGGGCAAGCGACTGCGCCAGACTGGGTAGTCTTTCTCAGGTCTCAGATAATGGCGATCGCCATTGAGTGGCCCCATAGGGACAATATCTAGTGGAAACAGTACGAGCAGAATATTGACGTTAACGTCGCCAAGCACCATCGGCAGCGGATTTCGGCCATAGAAGTCCGCTCGATCGTGGCGACTGCCCAAGCATGTCCACGCCGACTCGTCGGGCACCGCCGTGATCTGCTGCTCAGACCAGTCCGGCGTGACAGCGATCGGTTGCCCGGTCAGCAGCCAGCCCGAGCACACTCCTTGATGGACTGCCTGGCACAACAGCAGCAGTTGCGTGTCGCGCGCCAGCAGTTCACCTTTCAGTCGCAGCGTCAGTTGGGCATTGGTGAAGTCTGTACCAAACCCGCTCTTGATGAAGCGGTTCTCACCGCTGACTTCCCGATGATGTTCACCCGGACGGCCACTGGTCAGCAGCATGAACAACAAGTGCATGTAACCGGCACCTGGCGGCGCGTGGTTGTAATCGATCCACCAGGGACTGCGCGAAATGATACAACTCTCGCCGATCTCCAGCGGCTTGGGTCCACGTGCGTTATCGATCCATCCAAACCAGCCCCCGGGTCCGTCGTCGAATGTTTCTACGTAACTCGGCATACGATGACCTTGTCAGGTAAGCACATAAGTAAGGAACTGTATAAAGTAAATGAGCGGATTATGTGGGCCGGAAACCGTGGGCTAGCGCCCTGCGGCTAATCCGAAAACCGCGGCTGATCAGCCGGAACGCGCTAGCGTCCGGTTTCGCCGAAAACCGCGGCTAACGCCGTGCGGCTAATCAGCCACAAGCGTGCTAGCGTCCGGTTGGCCGGTTTAGCCAACAACCGTGGGCTAGCGCCCTGCGGCTGATATGGTTCAAGATCTACAGTTTCTTCTCCAACCAATCGAACACCGAGCTCTGGATGGCTGGTGTGAATCGTCCGATCTCTTGCGGTGTTTCGAATTCCAATTGCTCTGCCAGTCCATGAGTACCGTAGACGCTCCTGGCCGCTTCGTAGCCAACGCGCGCATCCTCCACTGGAATATGTCGATCTAACGTGGGAGCCACGATCAGCGCAGGTTTGGGCGCCACCAGTCCTAGTACCTCGTCAAAGTCTATTGGCAGACGTTCTTCGTTGCCCACGAAAAAGCCTAGACGTGGAATCAATCCATGCAAATGCGAAAAATGCCGGATGCCTTCAGTACCTTTGTCGATGGACTGAAGTCTGAGCACAGGCAACCCACCGACGCTGGCAATGAGTTTGACTTTCTCGTTCGACGCGGCCGTCAGGAGAGCCACGTTGCCACCCATGGCATAGCCCACCAAGCCAATACGCGACGAATCGATTTCTTCGATCGCCGATACTGCATCGATAACACCACGCGTGTCCGCGACCATCTTGCCCATCAAAGACCATTTTGGATACCGCCGATAGAACTCGCGGGCTTCATGCATGCGTGTCCCAAAGCCAATCTGATCAAAGGCCACGACGGCCATGCCGCGCTTGGCCAGTGCGCCGATCGCAGCAGCCGTTTGATGGCCATATCCGCGTGCATAAGTTTCCGCATGCAGCCACACAACTGCCGGCCAGCGTCCAGCTTTCGGCTTACCATTCGCATCAGAGGGCATGTAGAGTTCGGCTTTGAGTCCGTCGCCGTAAGGCAGCGCATAAGAGACGGTCCCAGCGGCGTTGAGCGGCCGTTTGTAGAGCAGTGCCAGGTGATGATCGTCGGGTCGAGAAAGTTGCGACACACTACGATAATTTGTGGGTTCGACGTATGAGGGTTCCGTACCTAAAGCCCATTGGATGCGGTCGCGAATCTGCGCTGGAGTCGCCGCTCGATCGCCGGTTTTGCGTTGGGGATATTGAAGCGGGTCAATCTTGTCTTCTGATACAGACAGCCAATCGTCAAACGTATAACCGTGGATCCATGTTTCGGATTTCGCAAATTGCTTTCGACCAAACACTGTATCGAAGAAGTCCATAAAATTCTCGATATCAGCCGTGCTGGTCGCATGTTCGCCGGCGCGCAGATGTAGCCAAAGTTTTTCTTCCTGGCCAAGAAATCGGTAGACGCGTTGGGCGGAGCGATAGGATTGCTCGAATCCCCACGGATTACCTTCGACTTCCGCATAAGCCGAGTACATCATGACACCGCGCGGCGCCACCAGCGAGATTAACATGTTCTGGTCAACGGGCAGTCGATGCTCACGACCAGCAAAGAAACGCAGACGCGGATGAAACCAATAGGAGTTATGCCCCCGCGCCGTGATTGCCTCGAGCGCATTATAAAGAAAGGGATCAGGCGGAAATCGCCACGGCAGGCACTCACCCACATTGCCGCTGGACGCGACCACCGCGCCGATACGTTCATCAAACGCGGCCGCCAGCAACGCTTGCTTGCCATTGCGTGAATGGCCCGTGATACCAATCTGATCCTTGATCACTTCGGGCAACGTCACCAGGTAGTCCACTGCCCGCATGCCTGCCCACGCCCATCGGGCTAAACCGGAAAAATCATACTCTGGCCAGATCTCTATATATTCATTCGAATCATCAGGATCTCCGTACTTGGGGTCCGTCGCGTTGTAGATACAAGCGATGTAACCACGTCGAACGGCGGTATGGCACCAGCCACGTGAACGCCGCTGGTTGGTCAGGAACACAGGAAACGGACCCTGTCCCTCGGGAATCAACAACTCAACATGCAGCTTTGCTCGATGATCGGGGCCAAACTCCAGCAGCACTTTGCGCGAGGTAATGCCCTCTTCCTTCTGTTCGCTCATGATCTTGGAGCGCATGTTGTCCGGTGCGGGTGGCATCCGCCCGAATATCCATTGCTCGAATTGAGAACGAATCCAAGTTCGTTGTTGCCGCCATTGCTCGATGGTGGTGATGGGCAGCGGATTGGTTTCACCAGGTGAACTTACTGATCTATAGAGCAGCAAAGGATCTGGCAAATCGGCGTTGGGACGTAGCTTCGTGAAGTCCGGTGGCAGTTCACCTGTGCGGGCGACCCACTCTTCCCAAGACTTGTCGACCGCACTGATTCGACCAATCGT
>JADLDX010000231.1 GCA_020846515.1 Pirellulaceae bacterium | reverse complement strand
TATTCACGGTAACCGTTACGGTACCCACTGTCGTCTGCGGGTCAGGTTGCGTGCCGCTCAGACCGTTATCCTGAACTTCATAGAAGAAGGTATCCGTGCCTGCAAAATCGGCTGGTGGAGTATAGGTAACAACTCCGCTAGCCAACGTGACTGTGCCACCAGCTGTGCTCAATGGTATCACACGGACCAACTGCAAGCTTTGGCTGCCTTCGTTAGGACCCGGTGAGTCGTTCGACAACAAGGTCGTGGCTGTGATGGTACCACTGCCATCTTCAGCCACGGTCATCGTATCCCCGCCAGCCGTGGGTGGATCATTTCTATCTTCAACGCGAATGGTTACCGTGCCCGTGGAGAACAATGGAGCGGGCACACCACCGGTCGTACCGTCGTCTGAAATGGTATACGTAAAGGTATCGATGCCACTAAAGGTGCTCGGTGGCGTATAGGTAATCTGACCCGAGGACAGCGACACCGATCCACCCGCTGCGCTCAAGGAGGAAACTCCCGTGACCGTTAGCGTCTGGCCGCTTTCATTGGCAGGCCCCTTCAGGTCATTGGCCAACAGCGTACCCTGAGGCAACGTCAGTACAGCATCTTCCGGACTGGTGATGTCATCGTTGATTACGGTTGGAGCATCATTAACTTCGCGAACAATGAATGTGGCCGTGCCGATATTGTTGCTGACCAAAACGCCATCGCTGACGCGATAGGTCATGAGGAGCGTACCATTGAAATTAGCATCCGGAACGAAACTGAATCGTCCATCGGTACCATTCAATGTGACTTGAGGTGGTACGCTCACCGGTATGATGCTGAACGGACCTCCATCAGGATCGGTATCATTGGCTGCTACACCGTCGTCGATGCGGAAGTTAGGTGTAAAGGTACCTGTCGCATCCGTCGTCGTCAGCGAACTGTCTTCGTTAACGCTGTAGGTATCGTTAACCGCAGTTGGAGGCGTACCAGGCACAACTGTAATTCTGTAGTCTTCGACTTCGCCGTCGGTCGCCAATCCAATGGGCAGTAATCCACCAATCGTGCTGGAACGGAAGCGTGCGAAGGCCGTAGTTGCAGTGGCTGGAATCGGCGCGTTGGCGGGCACTGTGATCTGGAACGTGCGTACCAATTGATCCGCCGTAAACTCAACCGAAGTCAGGACCTGCTCCCCTGGATCAGTCCAATCGCCATCACCATTAAAGTCAATCCAGCCATCGACGAAGCCTGCACTGCTCATCGTTACTGTCACGTCGGTGGCAATATGACGGTTGAACAGACCGCTGGGATTCAGGGCTGAACCAAACGTCACACCATCGTCGCCCGAGTCACCGTCGGCCAGAGGCGTCGGTGTCGCATCTCCGTCAGCATCTACCAGCGAGCCCAGGATGGCCACATTTTGGCTGATGGCATGCCGCGCACCATCGTTGATATGGCGCACTGGATAGCGACCCGGTGTAGTCGTAAATGGATCGGGAGCGTCACCGTAATCCAGTTCTACACCAGGCATCAGAATCGTGAACGAGGTCTCGTTATTAATGCGGTTGGGCTTGAGATCGTTGCCCCCCAGATCCGAGATACCTTGCAAGTAGAAGTTGTCGATTTCCGAAGTGATTGCCACTGCGTTCTCGACGAACAACGTGTTGCCACCACGATCCTTGGACTCGAGCGACGTATCCGCCGCCGCGTTGATCGCAGCAATAATCGACTTCTTCAGCTGTGTCGAATCAAAGCTTCGATCTTGAATAAAGCTAACTGGCTTGGCACCACCAGGCACACCGGTACGACGCAGACTCGGAGCGGTCGAACTATCGATGACGAAACGCGGCGAATCATTCAGTTGCAGAATGCCGCCGGCCATCACCGACGTGGTCAGGTTCAATCCCGCACCTTCAATCACGGCCTTCATCGTTTCAACCACGGTTTCAGGCGTGCTGTTGTTACGGAACAGAATCGGCGTGCGTCCCGCGGTAAAACCGTTGCCTAGATCAACGTTGTCGAATTCGAAAGTGATCGAGGCACTGCCATTATTGATCGTGAATGATTCGCCATCGCTAACCACGCCACGGATGGTGGTTAAACCGGTCGATCCAACCACGACTTGATTGCTTTCGAGAATGCCTAAGTCAATGCGACCGTTATTCAGCAAGATCGGATTGATCGCCAGACCGGCACTACTGATGGCAACGGCAATCGCCGTGGCCAATTCATTGGCAGTCGAGGTCGCGGTGTAACGCACCAGCACATTGCCCGGTTGCGAAGGGCCACTGAAGTTACTGTCGAATTCAAACACTACGGTTCGACCGTTGTTGATCAAGGTGAAAACGCGATTGTCGACGACATCCACGCCGCCACGTGACGGTACCTGTAACAACAGTGGTCCAAATACTTGAAGACGCGTGTTGCTTTGGACACCAGGCGCACCGAACAACCCAAGCACAGGTGCGGCGACCACATCAATCGTGTGATTGAGTCCACCTTTAACAGCGATGTTTCCATCGCCGACATGCACTGGTGTCAGTCCAAGGCCTGCCGCGGCGATAGCTGCGGCAACGCGTGCACCAATTTCATCTTGAGTTTCATTGAGTGCCACCGGGATACTGACGTTACCGGCTGTCACCGAAGCGTCGCGAGTGAACTCGAATGTTCGGCTAGTGGTGCCATCGGAAATACTAAAGGTCTGTCCGTCTGCCAGAGTTCGCGCCACGCCCAAAACCAGCAGGCGTGAGCTATTGGCGGAGACAGTACCGTCGGTGGTCAAGCCTACGTGAATCAAGTCGCTACTGATAATCGAAGGATTGATCGTCAGTGGGCTAGCTGCCAAGGCGGCTTGCGTAATGCGTGACAAGTCCGAAACCGTGCTGGCAGACGCAAAGTTGATACCGGTATTGCCAGCGGCCACAACATTGTTGTTGTCATATTCAAACGTAATCGTGCGCCGACCATCGCTGATGGTAAATGTCTGACCGTCGGTGATTCCACCTGGACGTGGTCCCAAGTCTGGAATCTTCAGCGCCAAAGTGGTAGCCGGTTGCGTCAACGCGGTAAAGTTCGTGTTGACACGCACGTTCGTCTCGGCACCCAAGAAGACTCGACCGCCAGAGAGAATGCGCGGCGTGACCAGCAAGCCGCTACTGCTGATCGCAGTGGCGACGGCTTGAGCAATATCAATTTGCGTGCTGCCTAAGGTAAATGGCACCGAGATGTTGCCAGCCAGTGTATTGCCATTGCGATCGAACTCGAAGGTTGCAGTCCGCACGCTATCACTGATGATGAAGCGATCGCCATCAGCGATACCGCCTGAAGCACCACCGGCCAACGGGGCTTGCAGCGTCAGGCCCTGCGGTACCTGTAGTCGGTAGCCGCTATCGAACTCAAAGACCACTACTCCACCGGCAGAATCGGTGATCGCAAATGAATCACCGTCGGCGACCTGATCACCGCTTGGAGCAGCGATGACAAAGCGATCTTTGTTGTTAAGTGAAACCTCATAGACGCGATCGTTCTTCCACACACCGGCCAGCGGTGTCAGGATGATTTCATCGCGTGTGGTGTTATAGGCAAATGTGTAATCGATGCCTTCTCGCAACAGACGACCATCTTCGAACAGCACAACCGACGCACCGGTCAGTCGTTTGCCTGGCAGCTC
>JADLDX010000230.1 GCA_020846515.1 Pirellulaceae bacterium | reverse complement strand
GACTTGATCGTGTCAGCATGCCCCAGATCCTTCAAGCGGCGGATGATGAACGGCTGGTATAACTCCAACGCAATCTTCTTAGGCAGACCGCATTGATGCAGTTTCAGCCGCGGTCCCACCACGATCACGCTACGTGCCGAGTAATCTACACGCTTGCCCAGCAAGTTTTCGCGGAAACGACCTTGCTTACCCTTGATCATGTCGGTCAGCGACTTGAGCGGCCGGTTACTGCTTCCGAGCACCGGACGTTTGCAGCGGTTGTTATCAAACAGCGCATCAACCGATTGCTGCAACATCCGCTTTTCGTTGCGAATGATGACTTCCGGTGCGTTCAAGTCGACCAGCTTGCGCAGGCGATTGTTGCGGTTGATGATACGACGATAAAGGTCGTTCAAATCGCTCGTGGCGAAGTTACCGCTATCCAATAGCACCAGCGGACGCAGGTCTGGCGGAATGACGGGGATCACATCCAGCACCATCCACTCGGGACGGTTCTCGCTATCGCGAATAGCTTCGACCAGCTTCAAACGATTGATCAGGTCCTTCTTCTTTTGCTTGCTGGTGGTTTCCGAGAGCGTCTGGCGCAGCTCTTCACCCAACGAAGCCAGATCGAGAGCTTGCAGCAATTTGCGAACTGCTTCTGCGCCCATATCGGCGTCGAACGAGCCTTCGCCCCATTTGGTGCGTGCTTCGCGATACTCGCCTTCGGTCAGCAATTGAAGTGGCTTGAGTTCCGTTTGCTTGGGATCAATCACGACATAGTCTTGGAAATAGATGACTTTTTCCAAGCTGGAGGTCTTCATGTCGAGCAAAGCTCCCAGGCGGCTGGGCATGGCTTTGAAGAACCAAATGTGCACCACGGGTGCGGCCAGTTCGATATGGCCCATGCGTTTGCGACGTACGCGGCTGTGGGTCACCTTCACACCGCAGCGATCGCAGATCATGCCCTTGTACTTCATCCCGCGGTACTTGCCGCAAGCGCATTCCCAGTCCTTCTCAGGTCCGAAAATCCGTTCGCAGAATAAACCGTCTTTCTCGGGACGATAGGTACGATAGTTGATCGTTTCGGGCTTCTTGACTTCGCCGAATGACCAACTGCGGATGTCTTGCGGGCGAGCCAGCGAGATCTTAACCGAAGTGAAGTCGTTTACGCGATCGTAGGTAATTTCAGCTGTTGACATAAAGCCTTGCTCCTCTTTCGTCGATCAGTCGCCGGTAAGCGGTGATGTTCCGAAGTGCTTGAGTATCTGGAGTCGGTTGTCTGTTTTGTTTTATGTGGTTACATCCCTGGACTTGCGACCAGAGATGATGTGTTTGTTGTTGGCTGAGCCACTGACACCAACGGCCGGTGATCGCCATCACCGGCGCTGGGTGGGTGCACGCCGCGGAGAGCCAACTCCGCCGCGTCTGATGGGGACCTTTAGATCCGGCGTTTTTCCAAACGCATGTTCAGAGCCAGTCCGCGAATTTCGTTGGTGAGCACGTCAAAGCTGGCCGGAGTGCCGGCCTCAAGCGTGTTCTCGCCCTTGACCATCGATTCGTAAATCTTGGTGCGGCCTTCCACGTCATCGCTCTTGACCGTCAGCAACTCCTGCAGAATGTAAGCGGCGCCGTAAGCTTCCAACGCCCAGACTTCCATCTCACCGAACCGCTGACCACCAAACCGAGCCTTACCACCGAGCGGTTGCTGGGTGATCAAGGAGTACGGACCAGTGCTGCGTGCATGCACCTTGTCATCAACCAAGTGGTGCAGTTTGAGCATGTAGATGTAGCCGACGGTCGTTTCCTGTTCCATAGGCAGACCCGTTCGACCATCGATCAACCGAATCTTGCCGTGGCGCGGCAAACCCGCTTCCTGCAAGCAATCGTTGATCACCGTTTCGGTAGCACCGTCAAACACCGGCGTGATGGCTTGGAACCCGAGCTTGGCACCAGCCCAGCCCAAGTGAGTTTCCAAGATCTGACCGACGTTCATACGGCTAGGTACGCCCAGCGGATTGAGCAGAATCTGCAGCGGAGTACCATCGGGCAAGTGCGGCATATCTTCGATCGGTAGAACCTTCGAGATAACCCCCTTGTTTCCGTGGCGACCGGCCATCTTGTCACCCACGCTGATCACGCGTTTGGTGGCAATGTAGACCTTGACCATCTGCAAAACACCACTGCGCAGTTCGTCACCGCGTTTCATGCTGTTCAAACGTCGATCGCGCTTGTCGATCGCTTCTTCCACAGCTGGCCAGAGTTGTTTGTGCAGCTTGCGGACTTCCGAATGATGCTTCTCATCCAGTTTGTTTAGCAAACGCGACAAGTTAAACCCTTGAGCTCGCTCGGCGATGTACTTCGGATCCTGGCCGCCTGAGAGTGGAGTGCCGTCGTCGTCGGTCAGCTTGACGCTGACCGCCTTCTCCACTTCGTCGACCATGCTCATAAAGGCCTGCGCGATATCAGCGTTGCCTTCGGTCTCGGATTGTTTGTACTCGCGCTCGAAAACCTTGCGCTCGTCTTCCGAGAGGCTCATCTTGCGACTGAACTTCTGCGTATCGATGACGATGCCTTCAATACCCGAAGGCACTTCCAGCGAATCATTTTTGACGTCTTCACCGGCACGACCGAAGATGGCGTGTAGCAGTTTTTCTTCGGGGGTCAGTTCCGTCTTGCTCTTGGGCGAGACCTTGCCGACTAGAATGTCGCCTGGTCGTACGTAGGTACCGACTTGCACGATCCCTGTTTCGTCGAGGCTACGCAGAGCCTTTTCTGAGACGTTGGGAATATCGCGCGTGAACTCTTCGCGACCGAGCTTGGTTTCGCGAATTTCCACGTCGAAGTCTTCGATGTGCAGCGAAGTGTAGGTGTCGGCTCGCACCAGTTCTTCGCTGATAATAATGGCGTCTTCATAGTTGTAGCCGTCGAACGACATGAAGCCGACCAGCACGTTGCGGCCCAAGGCCAATTCGCCCAGGTAGGTGGCAGCACCGTCGGCCAGCACTTGCCCCTTCTCAACTTTGTCACCGAGCTTAATGATCGGCTTTTGATTGAGGCAGGTGCGTTCGTTGAGACCTTGATACTTCTTCATGTGGTAGATATCCTGCCCAATCTCAATGCGGCTGGCATCTACAAAGGTCACTTTGCCTGCGCGGCGGGCTCGGACCACCATGGCGCTGTTGTGCGCCACTTCGGTCTCCAGGCCAGTGGCCACGATCGGCGGTTCGGTCACGAGCAGTGGTACGGCTTGCCGCTGCATGTTGGAACCCATGAGCGCGCGGTTGGCGTCGTCATGCTCCAAGAATGGAATCAAGCCGGCCGATACGCCGACCATCTGACTTGGGGCAATATCCATGTACTGCACTTCGTCAGGCTGGACGATCTCAAAGTCAGCGCGATAGCGGGCGATCAAGTTGGGGCCGGGCACCAAAGCCAGGCTCTTGACTTCGGTATCCGCTGGGCAAATGTAAACGTCTGCCTCTTGATCGGCGCGAAGCCACTCGACTTTTTCCGTCAGCTTGCCACCTTCGATGCGGCGATAGGGCGTAACCAAAAATCCGTATTCATCCACGCCGGCATAGATAGCCAGCGAGCTAATCAGACCGATGTTCGTACCTTCAGGCGTCTCAATCGGGCAGATACGACCATAGTGGGAAATGTGAACGTCGCG
>JADLDX010000229.1 GCA_020846515.1 Pirellulaceae bacterium | reverse complement strand
TGGCGACTCAAGGTGGTGGTACCTTGCCGGCCGGTACCTATCGCTACCGAATTACGTATGTAGATTCCAGCGGCAACGAAAGCCCAGCTTCGAATCCTACGCAGTCGATTTTGGTGGTGGCTGGATCGTCCGTGGTCCTACAAAATCTCCCTCCAGTGCGTACGGGCAGTACGTTTGTTGCGCGTCGTTTGTATCGCAGCGACGCCACCGGTACGGGCAACTATGTGCTTGTGCAAGAGCTCAACGCGAACAGCTCGACGGCCATTGATACTGGCACATCTTTGGGTTCGCCATTAAACGAAGCCGCCGTGACCCTGCGTTCTCGTTTGGATGGTCGACTGGCCATCGACGGTGGCACGGTGGTCAAACTGCAAGGTGCGCGCATCGATGTGCAGTTCGGTGGTCAGTTGATTGCTGAAGGCACCAGTGATCGACCAGTTGTGTTTACATCGACCAGCGACGTGCGTTATGGAGCCGGTGGTACCTTTGCCACCTCAGCTTCGGGAACGATTGCGACTGAAGGCAACTGGGGCGGTATCTATCTGGCCCCGACCGCAACGGCCAGCCTGGACCATGCCGTAGTGGCTTATGGCGGTGGTACGACACGTATCGAAGGTGGTTTTGCCGACTTCTCGGCTCTCGAAGCTCATCAAGCTGATTTGCGCGTCACTCGCAGTCGGCTGGAGTTGAATGCAGCCGGCAATGCTACGGCCACCGATGTCAACCGAGGTGGCCGAGGTACCAATGACGATGCGGTGATCTTCGTTCGCGGTGCGCAGCCGATCATTGTCGACAACATTATCGTGGATAACGAGGCGGCGGCGTTGAGCTTTAACGTCAGTGCCTTGAACAACGTGATCGTGACAGATCCTGGGCGGAGCACGGGCGCGTTGGCGCGAGCCAGTCAGCGTTTGGACAATCAGGGGCCCCTGGTTGTTGGCAACCGCATGGACAACAACTCGGTAAACGGTCTCGAGATCCGTGGCGGTATCCTCACCACCGAAGGTGTTTGGGATGATACCGATATCGTGCACGTGTTGCGCGATACAGTTGAGGTTCCGAACTTCCATACGTACGGTGGCCTGCGACTGCAAAGTGCGGCCACGCAAAGTTTGGTTGTCAAGTTGCTTTCGGAAAATGGCGGCAACGCGAGCATCATCGCCAATGGCCAGTTGTTGGACAATGCTGACCGCATCGGTGGGGCCGTGCAACTGGTCGGAACGCCTGGCAATCCAGTGGTGATGACGTCGGCGCTGGACTGTACAGTAGGCGTGGGCTTTACACCGGATGGTCGTCCTCAAACCGATACCCTTAACACGGGCGCGTGTACGACGCGTATCGACGTGGCTCCGTTCGCAGATATCGTGGTCGTGATGGACGACTCGGCTTCGATGGGCTTCGCGCAGCAGTTTTCCGCACAGTTGATGCAGGACATTGACGCTGCGTTGTTGGCTAGCGGCATCGGCGCTACGGCCTTGGGTGGCAACCAGTTTGGTCTGCTGGCCTATGGTGGTGCGACGACGGCGTCGACTCCAGCACCTGTGCTTTTGGGACCTGCACCCGGGGCGCTCTTCGGCACCTCCGTCCAATACGCTACCGGTATCAATACACTTCAGGCAAGTGGTTTCCTCGAGGACGGATACCTGGCCATTGACTTCGCCTTGGACAACTACGCCTTCCGTCCTCAGGCTGAGAAGTTCATTCTGTTGGTTACGAATGAAGACCGAGACATTGTTGACGGGTCGAAGACCTATGCGACAACGTTTGCTAAATTGCGAGCCAAAGACGTGCTGCTCGACGGCATCGTATCGGCGAATTTCTTTGACGGAACTGGCCGATCAGCCATGGCCGTGGACTCCAAGGATCAGGCTTATTTGGCCGATGGATCGGGCGGATTTACCGTTACGCCCAACGGTCGCGTCACTAGTTTTGACACGACGGTGCCAGATTATGTCGATTTGATTCACGAAACAGGCGGTATTGCCGGGGATATCTCGCAAATTCAATTTGGTGGAGCTACTACTACCAGCTTCGGCCGAGCGTTCATCACGACGATCGTAGCTCAAGCCGGTGGATCAGAAGACCTGCCAAGTCCTGGAGACTGGGACAGTGTTAGCATTCTCGAGAACAGCAACGATCGTAATGTAGCTGTGTACACCGAAGTTGAATCGCCACAGAGCCGGTCTCCGGGTTCCAACGGTGTGCCCAGTTCCGGTGAGTTCTTAGGTGATCTGGCCGCCAACCTGACGACCAGTGACGAAACGCGTCGCTTGGGTTATCAGATTCAAGGCGTGATCAATGAGCCAAGTGATGTTGATGTTTATAGTTTCCGAGGCACAGCCGGTACGGAGATTTGGCTGGACATCGATCGCACTCTAAATTCCTTGGATACGGTTGTCGAGTTGGTCGATGCCAATGGCCGCATCCTGGCTTTGTCCGACAACTCGCTGTCTGAGGAAAACGATCCTTCCCAACTATTTGCTGCCAACGATATGCCTGCCCAATCGGTGCATTCGCTGCGCAAGAGCACGCCGCAATTGTATCTCTCCACCGCTGCAGGCGCGCCGAAGGATCTTTACAGCACTAATCCACGCGATGCGGGCATGCGCGTGGTATTGCCTGGCGAACCTGGCTCCAATGTTCAGTATCACATTCGCGTTCGCAGCAGCAATCTGCGAGCCGGCGATGCCGCTTCGCGTTTGCTGGATCCGAACTTCCTCACCGCGGGCTTGACTCGAGGTGCTTATCAGTTGCAACTGCGTTTGCGTGAAATCGACGAAGTACCCGGCTCGAGCATCACCTACGCCGATTTGCGTTACGCTACCAATGGCATCGAAATCCAAGGCATGCCTCGCCATTCGCCTCTGTTGGGC
Organism: Pirellulaceae bacterium; assembly: GCA_020846515.1. Taxonomy (GTDB): domain Bacteria; phylum Planctomycetota; class Planctomycetia; order Pirellulales; family Pirellulaceae; genus Aureliella. The sequence continues at coordinate 3,465 of JADLDX010000229.1, read as the reverse complement.
GAAACGGCCGAAAGCACGACTCCCAACGGCACCTTCGGTACGGCTCAGCCTGTAGGCAATCTGTTGATTACCGACAAGCAGGCCATCAGCATCGCAGGTAGCTTGGATTCGTTTACCGACGTCGACTGGTACAACTTTACGATCGACTACACGGCGATTCGACCCACGGCTTTACGCGAGTACTTTGCCACCGTATTTGATGTTGATTATGCGGACGGCATTGGTCGTCCCGATATGTCGCTGTATCTGTTTAATGCCAACGGCCAATTGGTTTTGGCTGGTTTAGGTAGCAACCTGGTTGACGATCAAGCTGCGGGCTTGAGCGGCGCCGGCAGCGCGGACCTGTCGCGAGGTTCGGCTGGCTCGCTGGATCCGTACATCGGCTCAACCGAACTGCCTGCTGGTCAATACTTCTTGGCGGTGACCAACAGCGACAATGTGCCTCGAGTGCTCGAGTCATACACGAGCGCCACGGTCACTGGGGCTACGGCAGCCATCCGACTCCAACCGACCAATGGCGTGCAGTTGATCGCCGAAGACCACATTAATTTTGTCGGTGGATCTACGGCCGTCGCTCCGCAGACACCTGTGCTGTTCCCCACCGGTAACTCAGCCGTGCCATTCAACTTGGGTGATGTCAGCCTATACGTCAGCCAAAACGTGGCTCAGAATGCTACCAACCTGTATATGGTCAATCCCTTCACCGGTGAGGTGTCCAACACGGTTGGTCGATTTGGCAACAACGTCCAAGACATCGCTTTCCGATTTAACGGATCGTTGCGAGCGTTCGATATCTCGCCGCAGTTCCCCAACGCTAACACCGACCAAGATACGCTGATGGACTACCTGGACATTGATCCCGGTACCGCAGCTGCCACGGATGCTGGTGATCTTAACCTGGCGACCAGCCATGTGGACGGTACCGGCACGGGTGACAGTAATGATGGAATTTATCCCAACGCCATTACCTTCGCGAGCATTGGCGGTCAAGAGCGTGGATTCATTATCGGTAGCCGCGGGTTCATTTTCCCTCGTCCTAACGTCGGCGCAGCTCGGCCTGGTGTCGACTACTTCGAAAACATTATCTATGAGTTTGACGAAACCAGTGGAGCAGCTACAAGTGCTCCGGCAGCGGATAAGACGGGCATAGCCATTGGCTTCAACGCGGGTACCGCCATTCGTGAACGTGGTTACATCGAGACCACTACACTCGGAGCACCCGTCACGGGACTGATAGCTCGCGAAGCCACTCAGGTCTCCAGGACCGGCGCGACGCAGCGTATCATTCGCGATGGCGATTCGTTCACGCTGTTGGATTCTTCGAACTTCACGGCGACGTTTGAATTCGATTCAGGCCCTGAAGTGCTGGTCAATTACAATCCGGCCGCGGGACTGCGAATTACCGATGGTATGCAGTTCGAACTGGATGGCATCGTTTACGAGTTCAATACATTGCAGGGCACGCCCGGCGTGACCCCTGGTGCGATTCCGATCGAGATCAGCGAAACGAGTACCTACGCGCAACTGGTCGATGCCATTGCCCGGAGTGTAGGCAACGGATATGTAGTTACCTCAGAAGGCAATCGCCTGACGTTCGGTAATGCACTGATCGGTGACTTTACGCAGTTGCAGAATCAAGGCATCTTTATTGATCAGGGTAGTTCCGGAAACGTCAGTCCCGGCGCGATTAAGGTGCCCTTCCTGTCAACGGATACTCCACAAGACTTGGCCGCCCGTATGGTGTTGGCCATCAACGCCTCTGGTATCCCAGGTCTAAGTGCTTCGGCTAGTGATGCCCAAGTGAACCTGACCGGTGCGACCGTCGTCAACACAGGCCCCTTGGCTGCTGCCGGCGCGCCCGGTGGTACGATTACCGGTGCCGCAGTCATCAACGGAGTGATGTTCGCTGTCAGTGATGCTGGTGGACTGTTTCAAGTCAACTCGCCGACCAGTTTGGCCATTGGCAACGTCGGTACCTATGTCACCAGTTCGTACGAACTGTTAGGCATCAACTTTACAGGTCTTAGTGCGGGCCCAACACATCTGCAAAACGGAGCTTTTGCTCAAACGTTGTTTGGTATCGATTCCGCAGGGGTGATGTATGCGTTTGATACCTCCGGTAAACTGCTGCCGATTTTTGCCGGCGGTGCCACCAGTGTGGACACAGGGGTGTTCGGAGCCAACGGTCTAACGTTCTCGAATTTGGACTTCAACCTGTGGCACGTTAGCGGTCAACGCGGCGCTGAACCAGGCCATGGTTTACCTGTCACGCCCGATGCCAGCCGTGGTGTAACCGTTCAAGGCGGCAGCAGCCTGTACTTCGGTTTTGAATCGCCGGCGGCTAATGGCGCTAACTTTACGAACATTACCGATCCGGGCATTCGCAACAGCTACAACTTCCCTGGTGGAGCAGCTGGAGCTGTCGAGAGTCAGACATTCGATTTGAGCGGACTGTCCGAGGGTGACCTGCCGACACTGTATTTCAACTATCGCTTTGAAACAGAAGACGCCGGCGCAGCATTTCCTTTGGGACAAAACCAAGCGGACTACATGCGCGATGCGCTGCGTGTTTACGTGTCGGGTGAAGATGGACAATGGATTCTGGCAGCTACGAATAATTCGACCCGTGGCGGTAACGGCTTCGATGACGAATTTGATCCCGCGGTCACCGGTAGCACCACTGTGCAAGAGTTGTTCGACAACAATGGCCAGTGGCGTCAAGCACGCGTACCCTTGGATAGATTTGCTGGCCAGGCCAACGTCAAACTACGCGTCGAATTCTCTTCCGCCGGTGGTTTCGGATTCGGCTTGCCTGGTGGTAAAGGTCCAGAACTGCGACTGATCAGTGGCGATCGGTTGTTCGATGGCCAGAAGGTGACCATCGGTGGTGAAGTATTCGAAATGGAAATGGGGCCATCCTTGACGTTGCCTGCTCGCAGCGCCCTGTCGGTTGGCAATAGCGTCACCATTGAAGGTGTGACCTACGTCTTCACGGATGGTTCATTGCCTGTGGTTAGCCCCAATGTGCCGGTTCTCCTAACCAGCAACGTTAATAGTGCTGAAGATGTTGCCAATGCTCTGTTGGCTGCAATTCAAACAGCACCTCGAGTCCAAAGCACGGTCAATGTCGTGGTTGGTGAGCTGAACGACACGCTGACTACCGCTACTATCGGTTCGTTGACTGGCAAGTCCGCGGTGATTACGGCGATTGGAAACATTGGCGATAACGTGGCCTTGAGTGATCCTACGGCCGATGTTGACATGGTTCGCGTCGACCTATCACGCGGCTCGACCGTGGTTGCCAACGTGAACGCACTGTCCATTGGTAGTGCGCTAGACAGCTACCTGCGGGTCTTCGATAGCCGAGGTGTTGAACTGGCGGCCAATGACAATCGATTTGGTTCAACCGACAGTCGCGTCACGTTTGTTGCCCCACAGGATGGCACCTACTATTTCGCAGTTAGC
>JADLDX010000228.1 GCA_020846515.1 Pirellulaceae bacterium | reverse complement strand
TGGATCAAGCCCAAGCCTCTTTAGTGCAAATGGTAACATGACACCAGCGATTGTTCCCCACAGCACAATGCTGATGAGAGAGAGACCAACAGAAATGGACTTGTCTTCAATGGCCAAAAATCCAGCCTTTGCGTTTACAGTACCATAGCAAGCCAAAGGCGGTGATGGCCATCAAACCTAAGGTAGCAGGGTAGCCGTATTTCCAGTTCAGCTCAGGCATGTTCCAAGGCGAATAACGGGGTCAGGTTTCATTTACTGGCCGTAAACGAGAAGTTAGGTACAGGTCCAGACTAGCCCGAGTCGATCTGCGATGCACTTGATCTTTACCAGCCAGGAGTTGACTTCGCGAGAACTCGCGTTGACGCTCGCTGGGTCACGAAAATGAGACCTGACCCCGTTTATTCGATTTGTTCCTTTTTTCTGTCACCCTTTTTTCTGTCTCCCTCCGGTATGACCAGGCTAGGGATTTTCTGGGGCGCTGGTTGGTCGATAGCGAAACTCTGGCTTTGAAGAATTGAAGACGAGAGACAGAAAAAAGGGGGACAGAAAAAGAATGCAGCTCAAAGCGGCAAATACCCTTGTGAGTACACAAGGGGAGGGGGGGAATCCGATCCGCATTTACTTTATATGTAAAGTATCGTAGCTTAATTTCAGGTGCGAATTCTCGCAGGGGTGCTCCACGGGCAACCGAGAACGCTTGAATACTTCTGTGGCCAAATGGCTGCGATGACAGCAGCGCGGCTGAACACAATGTCGAGCTTCACAATGTCGAGGTTCACAATGTCGAGCTTCACAGTGGCGATGATGTGCGGCGCCAGATGAAACCGTCCAGCACATAATGCGTGATCTGGGGTACTGCCAACAGCGGTAGCAGCACCGCGTGATATGCGTTCCAATCTTGAGGCGAACCAAATAGCCAGCTGCGTTCATGCCAAAAGCCGACGTCCCAGAGAAACTCCTCGGCGTATGCCAGCAGCCACAAGAGCGCCAGGTACTTGATCCAGCTGGCCCGGCCACTAACTTGCTCATCCTCCACGTGGCTCTCGTGCATGTGTTTCCCTTGATTGTGGTTCGACGAGCGCTGCCGATGGCCGTACCAATAGACCAATACGAGATATGGGACGCCATGTGCGATGACGTTGGTGACAGTAAAGGCATAATCGGAATCGAACAAGACAATACCGACGAACCACAAGACGGCCGTTGTCGCCACAACCATGTCTTTGCCTGGATTCCAGCGACCCGACCAGGCGCAGGTGATCGAGCGCACAGCGTAGGCACTCAGCGCCAATACATAGATGGCGGCGGCGATTGGCGAAATCCATGATGGCAAAGTAACAAAATCATCGGGCGTAAACCAAGCGAAGTTGCGAGGATGGGTGTGCCAGTAAATCAGTGGAAAGATGGTGGCAGCATAAATGGCTATGGCATCCAACCACCAAACCACGCGCGACTGGTCCAATTCGCGACGACGATACAGAGCCACCCAACCGTACTGCTGCCTGACGAAGTGGAATACGGCCAGGTAGGCTAGGGCTCGCCAGAAGAAGAGCGTACCGTACTGCGCCAACAGCCAAGCAGCGACGAAGGCCAATACCGGTGTGCCTCCATACAGCCAAGGACGACGCTTGAATTCGCCCGGGACAAAGTAGACTCGAAAGCCGGTGGCGTAAACATGCGCGACATCGATCAGCAAGATGGCACCGATCCACACCAGGTCCGGCGTATCGCCTTGCGTTAGACCTAGCGGCCATCCCAGTGCCAAGAGCAGCATCGAAGCTACGAAACTGCCGCCGAACGCCAGCAAGTCGACTTGCGGCGAAAACAGCCAATGATCTTGTGTTGCTTGGTCACTCGCTTTCAACGGCCTTGATCCCGAAACTTTGGTGGCTTGCTTCAAAACTCTCTGCGGTATGGTGGCTAGGGTTAGCGTCCACCGTCTGGCGACAGGTGGCTACGCGTCCACCGTCTGGCGACAGGTGGCTACGCGTCCACAGTCTGGCGACGGGTGGCTACGCCAAGTGGCGCTGTCCAATTAATGAGACCTGACCCCATTTGCGAGCACTTCGTCGGCGGCGCGGACGCCGTGATAGAAGGCCTCTTCCATCAGCGCGATGCCGCTCAGGTCGGTGTTGGCGAAGTGAACTGCACCCAGTGGCTGGGCGGCTGAGCGGCGCGCATCGCTCCAGAGGAAGTTGGGACCTGGTTCGATCATGGCATGACCCCAACGCATGATATCGATGCGTTTGACCAGTTGGCGGATGTCGGGATGCGCTTGCTCGAGGTCGGTTAGCGCCAGGTCGGCCCACTCGCTCCATTCTAAACGCAAGAGCTGATCGCGCGACAGTTTGCCTTCGACATTGGCGAAAGGGTAATACCAAGTGATCACTGTCGGGCCATGATCGATGCCGCTTTGATGTGTCGAGACCACATAGCCCAAGGACTTGCTGTCGTACAAGATGTTGTCCCAGCAGATCGGAAAACCGGAGGCTCGCGGCCGAGCGCTCAAGTGCAGGTTTGCCACCAGCCATGAACTGTATCGAAAGTTACTGGTAAGCGCGCGGCGTTCCGCCATGCCGTCGATAACACGCTGGGCAACGAACTGTGGCCCAGCGAAGATGACTCGCGATGCAGCGATGCCGCGCACGACACCGGTCTGGCCATCGAGCGTCGTCAAATAGACAGGGCTCTCTGTTTTGTGGTCATCGGCGGGCTGAAGTTGCGCGCTCTGGGCTTCGGCCCGCCCGGGTTTAGTCGGACTGATGCGGTACACAAGTTGGCCAGTACGCAATTGAGCCTTCAGAAGCTGCGACAGATATTGCACGATATGACCGTTGCCGGCTGGCCAGGTGATCACGTTCTGTGATTCGCTGCGATCGCTCCGCAGTCGCGCTGCGAAGTAAAAGATGCCTGCCCATGCGCTGGTGCGATCGATCGTCAAGCCATAATCGTCGCGACATGCGTAATCGATGTACCAACGCAAGCGTGCGGATGTCCAGCCCTGCTGCCGAGTCCACTCGGCCATCGACAGTTGATCGAGCTTCAAGAACTCTTCGGCAGTGGAGCAACGAGCGATGGGAATGGTAAAGGCGCGCTTGCCATCGGCATCGCGGCGCTGCGACCACTGATGCATCGACAGCTGGAACTCTTCCAACTGACGTTGGTCATCTTCCGTGGACTCTAAAGCCGGATACAAGCCTTCGATCCAGGTACCATTCTGAAAGAGACGCTCTTCCGGTTCGCGGCAGAGGTACTGTTCGGCGACGATCGGTGATCCATCTTGTTCCAAGCGTTCGACAATCTGCATTTCTTGCAGCAGCTCAATCAACTCGACGTTGTCGGCCATCGGCGTCGTGATGTAATGCGCGCCCCATGGAAACTGAAATCGCCCAGAGTTACCGCTGCGCGATGAACCGCCGACTTCGCGTTCCAAGTCCAGCACCAAGAAATCGCGAAAACCCTGCCTGAGCAGTCGCCAGCCGGCTGACAAGCCAGCGATACCGCCACCGACGATGACCACAGGAACCGATTGCCAATCGGTGGGTAGAGCAACTGTAGCGGACGGGTCGCGCAAGCGATGCCCAAGCGCGAAGTCTTGCGCAAGGTAATCGCCGGCTTGCGGCAACGCGGTACGGTTACAGCCTGTCAGAGCCAGGCTGGATGTACCCAAGACGGCTTGCAACAGTTCACGACGACTAAGCGCGTCGACACGTCCGATGCGGGATGAAGGCACTAAGTTGTCGACGTGCTTATTGGGGCTCATGCCATTCCTCGTCGTAATAGCGGACGAGTATTTGATTGTCCAATCGATTGACCTCAGTAGCGACCTGTCGGATATCGCCCGGCAACTCGAACATGGCGCGCATGGCCTCATCAGTCAGAAACCGCAAGCCGGTAATGCTTGGATCCAGCGGAGGCACATCACCTAGTGGCTGCGGGCTGGCGAGCGCGAATCCCCAAATGCCGAACGACGGCACAGTGGCTTGAAAGGGACGTATATGAAAGCCAGAGGATTGCATGCTCGCCAGAATGCACCAGTAAGATTTGGGTGCCACCACAGGTGAGGTGCATTGTATCGTAACCAAAGCATCGGGCTTCAAGCGTTCGCGGAGCAGGCGATAGAATCGCGTGGTGTACAACTTGCCGATCGAGTAATTGCTCGGATCGGGAAAGTCGATAATGGCCACATCGTAGGTTGTATCATCGGCACCGATCCAGACGAACGCGTCGTCGTTGACCACGCGGACGCGCGGGTCTGAGAAGGCAGCGTCGTTGAGTTCCTTCAATGGTTGAAAGCGTTCTGACAAGCCCGTCATGGCAGGATCCAAGTCGACTAGTGTGATCGACTGGACGCTCGGATAGCGGAGGCATTCGCGAACGGCCAATCCATCACCCCCGCCCAGGATCAAAACTTTTTCCGGTGGCTTTGATCCGAGCATGGCTGGATGTACCAGCGCCTCGTGGTAACGGTACTCATCGGTCGAATTGAACTGCAAATGGCCGTTGAGAAACAACTGGAACCCTTTGCCTTTGCGCGTGATCGCGATGCGTTGAAAGGGCGACTGCGTACTGTGAATGATTGAGCCGCCCAGAACGCTCTCTTCTGCCAGCAATGTCAACTGGTCGGCCTTCAGCAGCGCCACGCTCAGCAGCACCAGCACGATACCGCCTCGCAGGCGTAGTCGATCCAAGCCGCGGGCGCTCAGCAGCGGCCTGAGCAAATAAGTGCTCCACAATCCGACCACGCCGTTGAGGATTCCAAAGGCCAGCGAAGTTCGCACCAAGCCTAAATGCGGTACGAACAGGATTGGGAAAAGCAGACTGGCTAGCAAGGCTCCGATGTAATCAAACGTCAAGACGCGCGACACCAGGTCGCTGAACTCGAGATGCTCCTGCAGTATGCGCATAAGCAGCGGCAGTTCCAATCCGACTAATACGCCGATGACAAATACCATGCCCAGCAGCAGCGGCGCAAACCAATCGACGAAGGGAAATGCCAGAAACAGCGCGGGTGCGGAGATGCCGCCCAACAGCGCCAGCGCCAGTTCGATTTCGATAAAGACCCGCGCTAAATGGTCATGAATGTAACGGCTGAGCCAGGCACCTACGCCCATCGCCGAAAGATAGACGCCAATTACAAAGGAGAACTGCGTTACCGAATCGCCGAGCACATAGCTGGCCAAGGTACCGGCCAGCAGTTCGTAAACCAAGCCACACGTCGCTATTACCAGCACGTTCAGGTACAGCAGCGAGAGCGGCGCGCGAGTTAACATGCACTTAGCCTATGATCGAAGCAGCGATAATTATGGAAACACCAAGCACAATCGCTGACACCACAATGGCCAAAGCCGTGTTGTGTTCTTCGACGATCTCATTGGTAATAGAATAAGGTGTTAACTTCTCCATCAGCAGCAGACAGACCAGCAACACCAGTATACCCACACAGGAGAAGATCCCCACGGCCATCAAGTGATAGCCGAGCAGACCGGTCCTGCTCTCTTCGATTGACGTTTGTGCCAGTGGCAGAAGAGTGTGCCAAGTGTGATTTAAAAGATTCATTACTTTCCAATTCCCCAAAATCCACCGTACGATCGACCCATGTACGAACTGCCACCACTACTTGTACCACCGCTCAAATCAGGCCGTGGAATCCTCCAGCCATTGAAGGCGGCTACGCTGAACCACAAGCAGACGAAGCAACTCATGATCAGGTAGCTTTGGAACAACAGTCTCACAATTTGACTCCGATTACTCTTGCGCGTAGGGGCTATAGTCGCTGTTTTCCCAACGCTTGACTTCGTAAGAATACTTGTACAAGTAGGCCAGAATAGGAATGATCGAGACCAATACGGCTGCGAACAAGGTGACCAGGAAATCGGGTGCTTTATTGGGATGCAGCGAGGTGAAGCCTACATGCATCAATCCGATCAGCAAGATGAAGAACAGATGCGACCCGATGAAAGCAGCACCAACTTCGGGAGCAGGTTGAATCGGCCCCACGCTGAATGGTCGCGTCAGCGGCTTGAGCCCAAATGCCTTTTCGACATCGTCGATCGACAGGTAGCTCCCCAGAGATACGTTGACCTCTTCGCTGGCTACCGAGGGGAACAACAGACGATCGTTCATGCCTGGCTGCGTATTAACTTGAATCTGGATCGAGCTCTCGAAGGAGAGCATATAAGGCGGAGCAATGTAGTCGATTGTCTCAACTTTCTCGCCAATCTGGACACGCCATGGAAACTCACCCACCACGCTGCGCACAAAGGCGGTGCCTTGGTCGTACTTGCGAAAAGTCCGGCCATGGTAGCTCAGCGTGCTGCGCTCGGCCATCGTAGCCGGGTAGTCGATAGTTTCGACGAATGACCAATGGCCTTGACTGTTCACCAACCAGCGAAAGCCTTTCGGGTTGTTGTACAGCAGGTACTCCGTCCAAGAGTATGCCGTACCCTGATACATCACGTAGCGTTCCATGAATCCAACGACCGTGAACTCCACACCATGGATGACGCCCTTGCTCGACAGCGTTATGAGTGGCTGGATGTGTTTGTGCGCCAGAGTTATCAGGTAACTCAGTTTGCCATGGTCGCAATCCAGCAGCGCATGGCAATTGGGGCACGTGACGCGCAGCGATTCATCGGGCGCGTGAAGCGTCAACGAGCCAGCGCACTTGGGACAATTCAAGTGTGCAGCCGTCGTAGCTATCGTGTCGCTGCCATACGCGTCCAATCGCCCGGAAAGTTGCAGGGTATCTGGATCGACAGCATGGCCGACATAGATGATTGGCGGATTCGACGAGTAATCCAATGTAGCAAACAGGCCCTTATCTCCGCGCAGGTCGGCGTATCGATGCTCGGCACCGGGCCGCACTTCCCAGGGTATCTCACCCTCTGCGGAATGAACATGCGCGGCGCCTTTCTCCGTTACCGTCAACTGGCTCTTCATCAGTTCGAACGGAGTACCAATTTGCACGGATTCGAAAGGGGCGATGGACGCGCTCGACTTGAGTCGCTTTTCAAAGGTCATATAGAAGCGACCTTGCGCTTCTGCCAACCATCCCCAAACTTCGCCGGGGAACAGGAGATACCATTCGTTCCACATCGCGCCGGACGGGTGGCTGTATTGAACTCTACCTACTACATCGAATTTCTTGTCGCGATACTTGCCAGTCATGCCCAGCATGAGTGGCGATATCAGCTCTGCTACATCGGCGACTTTGCCGTGGTCTTCGGGAAGCTTGTCGCCGCGGCCAACGGCTGAGTGACAGAACTCGCAGATCGTTACGAGCGATGAACTAGCGCGGAACTCAACGGGCGCTCCGCAGGCTGGACAATTGGCAACCCGTGTCTTCATACGGGCTCCTTGGTGTGCAGCGGACGGTTATCGCCCCGAACGAATTCAGCGACCTGCACATCTTCGGCAGACAGTTCCAGCGTCAAATGCCTCTGCCAGAGCCAGGCTGGTCGACTGCGACAGCAATAGAGATTGAACGTGGCCAGTCGATGCTCGGGATAAGTATGACAGGCCAGATGCGACTCGCTGAGCAGATATAGTCCGGTGACTCCGGCATGTCCCGGAAACTGATGCCAGTGCGGTTGGCCAACGACTTTCAGTTCCAGATCGTCGATGACGCGCTGACACAAGCGTTGCATCAGCGCCAGATCTTGCAGTTGCAAGCTGTTACATCCGTGTGCGTCGACGATCCACTCGCATCCCACAATGGCTGGAGCAGCGGGATCGCGAGCCATCGTCTGCGAGATCGGTCCAACTCGCTGTCGCGACATAGGCTCAAACCGTTGGAGGTGCTGGTGGAGGCGGTGGCGGAGGTGCAAGCGACGCCAACTGCGGCACTTGAGCGAGGCTGGTCCACTGAGCCATACCGGCGGACCAGACCAGAGCAGTGGGTTGCAACTGTCCGCTACCCAAGGCTGTGGCAATCTGTTCTTGAGAAAACGGTCCGAGTGTTTGCCCGTTGGCCGCCACATACCAACTCGGCACCAACGGCGCCGGTGGTGGTGGTGGTGCCATGCCGACAGCACTTGGCATCATGTTTGGCATCATGCCTGGCATGCCTCCCAGAGCGCCGCCCATGCGATTGGCCATCGCCAATCCCAAACCGAGCCCCAGGCCATCAGCTGCACCGCCACTGGCTGGATTGGAAGCGGCCATGGTCACTGCCGAGCCCATCTGATACTGCTGGTACCGATCCAGATCGCCCAGCACGCTCATCTTGGTGCGCGTATCCAGCGCCTTTTCGACTTCCTCTGGCAATGAGATATTGACGATCAGGAGCTGTGGAATGTCCAAGCCGTATTCATCATCGATGCGTTCGATAACCACTTTTTGCAGTTCGCCCGCTAACGAGCGATACTTGCTGGCCAGGTCGAGCGCGGCGATCTGCGAGGACCCGAGCATATCGGTGAACGCTTCCACAATGATCGATCGCACCAGCTCGGTAACTTCGTCGGTCGATACCGAAGCATTGGTACCCACGATCTCTTTCAACAGAGCATTCGGGTCGGTCGCCTTGAGTACATAAGTTCCGAAGGCACGAATCCGGATCGGTCCGAATTCGGGATCGCGGAGCATGATTGGGTTGGGCGTGCCCCACTTCAAATCGGTGACGGGACGCGTACTGACGAAGTAGACCTCGGCCTTAAACGGACTGTTGAAACCGTACTTCCAGCCCTTCAGCGTCGAGAGGATTGGCAGATTAGCAGTTGTCAGATCATGGGTGCCAGGCTGGAAGATGTCGGCCAATTGTCCTTCAGAAACAAAGATGGCCAGCTGACCTGGGCGCACAATGAGCTTGGCCCCATTCTTTATTTCGTTCTGGTAACGCGGGAATCTCCACACCAGCGTGTGCCGTGTATCATCGAGCCACTCGATGATGTCTACAAACTCTGCCCGAATTTTGTCAAACAATCCCATAGCGGCTGTACCACCCCTGCGTAACTGAATTGGTGAGCTCGACGCCTGCCGCAAAACATAACGGCAATGTCAAGCACTCGTCAAGCTTCCAGAGCCATGCGCGTGGCCGGATAGAGGGTCAAAGCGAAGCAGGTCAGCCTATTAAAGCCAATTTGACGGCTGTTTGGCTTGAGAAGTCCCACATGCGGCAGCCCCTGATCTCCAGCCAAGCCTCGACTACTACCGAGCAAAACATCTGGCTCATTTTCGATCAAGCCTAGGCGCGACTTTCTGGCTGAAGCCAAATTTTCGTTGTTTGGCACCAACACGGACTTGTTCTTTTTTCTGTCCCCTTTTTTTCTGTCTCCCTCCGCTCTGACCAGCCTAGGGATTTTATGGGGCGTGGGCTGGTCGATAACGAAACTCTGGCTTTGAAGAATTGAAGACGAGAGACAGAAAAAAGGGGGACAGAAAAAGAATGCAGCTCAAGGGAGCAAATACCCTTGTGAGTAGTCTTTGACGCTTTTCGGTGATGCATGGTACAATGCAACTTTGGAGAACATCATGGAAATTCAAATTCCCCAAGAAGCTGAGTCTACTGTACGCGATCTGGCCGTGCGTGCTGGGTTTGCTAGCGTCGAGCAGTACGTCCTGAACTTGATTCTTCGCGATAGCGAGACTTTGGCTATCAAAGTAGGTTTACAAGAAGCCCTCACTGGAAAGTTTCGTTCTTTCCAGTCGTTCGACGATGAGTTTCGCGCGAGAAATGGAATTCCGGCTGGCTCATAGATGTTCGACGTCGTCATCACTCCAAGCGCAGAGTTGGATATCCAGGAAAACTACCGCTGGTGGTACGATAATCGATCGCAAGAACAAGCGATTCGCTGGTATATGGCTCTCCATAGCTCGATGGAAAACCTTCGGGATGTTCCCGAAAGATGCCCGCTAGCGTCTGAGGCAGAGAGTTTGGAAACGCCAATCAGGCAATTGAGCTTCGGTTTGGGGAGGTTGCCTTCTCATCGTGTTATCTTTGTAATTAGCGGTCAGCAAGTCGTGGTCTTACGCGTTCGTCACGTGTCGCAATCAGACCTAACAAGAAACGATCTGTTGTAGTTGTCTTGCGCCCGATGGCCTCCGGCCGGAAGCGATTTTTCTCCGCTCGCTCGTAGCCACTGCCAAATCACCAGACTTCTTTTGAGGCCTGAAGTGATAGGGCACAAAGTCATAGAAAGAAGCCCCACCGCGAGACGGAAAGTCGTACCACATAAGGAACGCCTATTTTGTCAGCTCCAAGAGGCTCACTGGCCGGTCTGCGGCGCGAAGCGGTGAGCGACTGTTGGGTAGTCAATTCACAATAACAAGATCGATTTGTTCCTTTTTTCTGTCACCCTTTTTTCTGTCTC
>JADLDX010000227.1 GCA_020846515.1 Pirellulaceae bacterium | reverse complement strand
CCTTGTGCGCCAGTCGAACAAATAGGTCGTTTTCTGCCCGAAGCCTGGCCGATGGCCACGATACCGACGATCTCCGCCGAAGAACGTTGGTATGTCGTGTGGTTATCGGGACGCGATGGATGTACGCTCAATTTCACGCCGGCCAGCAAGAGCAGTCAATTCCCGTATCGACTGGCCGTGGCCAGTGCGCAGTGTGACACCGTCGTTTCACCGTCAGGCCTCCAGGTCAACGCGCGTTTTCAGTTAGCCAAGCCGCCAGTAAGCGGTAGTGTTCGCGTTCAGTTGGACGAACCACTCCACGTGCGTTCAGTATTTGTCGACGGCGTGCAGGTTAGCAATTGGAAATCGATTCCAGGAGAGGATCGTCAACCTGACCCCCAGAACGATGCGAATAGGCCGTCTGCGCCGCGTGCGAAGATTCAAGTCATTGAAGTGGCTTGTAACACGGCGGGCGCTAATCCTCTGGTCGTGGCTGTCGAAGCAATAGGGCGCATACCATTGCCTTTTGATGGTCCGTTGCCGCGCGTCGAGATTGCTGATAGCTACGTGATGGATGGACGATGTACGCTGGTCAGTAAAGAGAATGTACAGATTGAGGACGCGCGGTGCGCGGCGCACTTGCTCTCGACCAGTAGCCAAGGCGGCTATGCCAATTGGCAGTGGCAATGGACTGGACGCGCTCCGGCCATGGTCACGCGTTTGCGAACCGTTACCAATCAATGGACCGTTCGCGCCTTGACGCGATTGAACCTGCAATCGGACGTGGTGGTCGCGTCGGTCCACGTAAATGTCAGCAGTCAGAATGTTCAGGGAAATCAAGTTTCCCTGAAACTGGTCAAAGGTTGGTTTGTGGATTCGGTGGAAGTCGAAAATGCGCCGTTGGGGATATCTGCCAACGTTGTGGATACATCTGACGAAGCGTCTGAATTGAATGTACGGTGGGAAGAGCGTCGCAGCGATTTGGATGTACGAATCATCATCAAGGCTCATTATCATCAGCGCACCGATGTCGACAGTCTGCGTCTGCAAGCCTCGCGCATTGTCACCTTGCCAGGCGCTGACCAGGTGGACACCTATGTGATCGAATCATCGGGTCGATTTCAATTAGAAATTGATCCCGAACTGCTCCGCTTGCGCGTTCGCGAAGATGATTTGATTCCATGGCAGCGGGAACTGTTACCACGCCTGGGCGATGCCTGGATTTTTCGAGGCGGTCGCGTCAACTTGCCAACCGTTCGATTACAACGCACGCGCGCCACCTTGGAGACGCGACTGCATACAACTGTAACGCAAGCCGAACGCGACATATTGATCACCTATCGCGTTGTGTGCCTGCCGATCTCCGGCAGCATCAATCAACTGCAATTGAAGTTGCCGATACCCCAGAACGTTGTTGCCCCGACCTGGTCGCTGGCGACACCGCTGGCCAGTGGTCAGCCATCAGGACTAGTCGTCAGCAGTCGTGCGACCAGTTCCTCAGCCGGCGAGACGACCTTTACGATTGATGTGTCGCCAGCAGTGTCAGAGGAATTCCAAATACAAGCCGAGCTTCGATTGGATGCATATAACAATCCAGCCAGTTCGAGCGACAACGTAGTGATACCGTTACCGAGCGTACCATTAGCGGTTCGGCAAGATGCCGTAGTGGTTGTACCACAGACATTTACACTCCCCGAGGAGTTAACTTCGGTGGAGATCTTGCCCAGCGGCCTGTGCTGCAATGACGGCCATTTGATGGAAGCCGCGTTGACGGAAACCACCGACGTCATGGCGGCTAGATACGATCCCAACGTGTTGAGCCAACTGACGTTGACCCGGCAGTTCGCCAAGTCGCGGGGCGGTTGGGCGCATGGGCAACGACATGAGCACTGGCAACATCATGCGGGTCGCACAGTGCACCGAACGAGTTGGGATTTAGCGCTGCCCACGGCCCAATGGATTGATTTCCGTTTGCCATCCACCTGGGATTTTC
Source organism: Pirellulaceae bacterium (assembly GCA_020846515.1). GTDB lineage: Bacteria > Planctomycetota > Planctomycetia > Pirellulales > Pirellulaceae > Aureliella. The sequence continues at coordinate 5,431 of JADLDX010000227.1, read as the reverse complement.
AATCTTTGATTGTTGACGGCCAGGTCATGGATGTGGGTAGTCCGGTAGTTGCTACGGACAGCCAACGCTTGCGCGTACGCATGCCGAGTGGAAACCACCTCTCCGTCCAATTGAACTGCACGGGGCGTCACCTTAATGCATGGCCTCAAACTAACAATTACGCCGAGCCGTCTTGTGGTCTTCCGGCCTTGCAAACGCAACGTATGATCTGGTTTCCACCGGGGGCGTTGGCTGGGGAAGTATGGCCCGCGTCACGACCAGCTAGTTGGTCGGATCGATTCTGGCCTCAAGCCTGGTGGCAGTTGTTGGGTTTTGATCCGTGGGCCGCTAGCGGTCAGGCCGCTGGTCAGGCGTCGAAGGCTTCGCAACCAAGTGCTGATTCAACCGTCGACGGCCATCCGGTGCTGGCCATGTTCGATCGCTCAGAATATGTACAAGGTAATTGGTGGGCCTTGGCGCTAACTGACAGTCAGGCCCAGGTGTGGACGATCGATCGTACACTGGCTGGGTCTATCATGCTCTGTACGTTTCTCATCATGGCAGTGGTCATTTATTTGGCCTGTGGCACGTCGCTGACGCGCTGGTGGTGGCTGGGGACACTGCTGGGATTGACGCTGTGCCTGGTCCCCATGGCCTGGCTCTTGCCATTTCAGTTGCTCACGCTGGCCACGGTGGCTGCCGCCTTGATGCGATTGAGCCAACTGGTCATCCTCTGTTCGCGTCCAGTGAACCGACGCAGTGACAGCGTGCACAGCGGCCGTGTCTCGATGATCAGAACTGGAACGACCGGATTGGGAATCTGGTTGCTGCTGACTGGGATTACACCTTCGACCTGCTATGCCCAGCCGCTTTTGCCCGCGCCGCAGCGCGAGCGCAAAGAGATTTTCGGGATCTTGATTCCGGTAGATGACCAATCGCAGGTGGCTGGTGAGTACGTCTATGTTCCGCCGCGGTTGTACGGATTGCTGAGCAACTCGAAACCGGCCGATACCAAAAATGCCGTGGTCTCCGTATCGGCTGCCTACTATTCATTTAGCATCACCAATGATCCGGTGGGCTTCGTCAATTCGGTGGGCGATATTACGGTGGAGCTGACGGTCCAGTCCACGCGGGCCGACACTGAACTGCGTTTGCCTTTCCTCAAGAACGAGTTGTTACTGCAGCGAGCCTTTCTCGATTCGCAAACGATGACCGTGGGTGACCGCGTACGCCAGGAGGCCGATGCCATTTGGTGGCGCGCCGCCGATACGGAACGCCATACCATGCGTCTGGTCCTGCGGCCGCGCTCGATCAATCAAAAAGATGGGCGTGGCTCGCTCTCTCTGACCATACCGGCTATACCGACGGCGCGGTTGGATGTATTGGGTGATGATTTGCGAGAGGTTATGGTTGAGGCCGTTGGTGGCATGCAATTGGAATCCATACGTTCGCTGACGGCCCGTTTGGGACCCACGAATCGGTTGTCGTTCAGTTGGCCCTTGACGATCAACCGCAGCGCGCTAGCGCAAGTGCAAAGTGACACTTGGATCCATTCACGCGGTGAGCAGTTGATGGCCTTGTGCCAACTCCGCTTTCGTGGCGCATCGGCCTTGCCTGCCGTGCTACCGATCGTGGGTGACAACAACTGGGTCCCGGTCGGTCAAGACTGGGAGGGCTTTCGCATGCTGTCTGCCGACGGGGCTTCGTCATTGGGGCGACCGGTTTACAGCGTGGAGCGTACCAGCGAACAGGCAAGCGATGAATTAACTCTGCGAGTGTTGATGCTACCGCGTGAATCCACGGCCACTGCCAACCTATCGATACCTTTCCTGTCCCCGCAACAATCAGCGGCCTTCATCTCACGCTCGTTGGCCATATCCCATACCGATTCGCCACAATGGAAAGTAATTGGAACCGAAGCCTGGCAACCTCAACTATCGAGTCAGGCGGCTCAGTTATGGGATAAGTCGCGTCTGGCCGAGCGGCCCACGCTCTGGAAGGTTCCCTCTGGGTCGGTTCAAGCCAGTCTTCAGAGAACTGTGCCCGCTGCACTGCCCTTGGTCGACGAGACGACTGAGATCAATCTCCATTTTCCTGAAGTCAAATTAAAATATGCCGCGCGATGGACGGCGCCTGTCGTAGGGGTATCGGCGGTGCGTCTGCACGTGCCCAGCGGTATGCGAGTGGACTCAGTGTTCGTCGACTCGCGTCCGGCACGTTATGCGTTGAATCGCATCGCCATCCCGCCACCGAAAACTGCGGCCGTGTCCGGTACATCGCCGGCTTCTGCACCTGTTGGGCCAGCCAACGAGAATGCTCAACCGCCCCTCGCTCTGAACGAACTGGTCGTGTTCATTGACAGCAGCATGGGCGGCATGTTTGGTATCAATTTGAATTTGAGTATGCCGACACGTCTGAATCGACCGTGGCGCATTCCCAGACCTTTGCTGCTAGAGGCGGATGTCAAGTCCAGCCTGGTACAGGTTTACCGTGGAGCAGAACTCTCCGGTGCTTTACAGCCGATTTCGCAGCCAGCGCAGCAAACCGAACAACCCGTGCTAGAGATTCGACCTGTTGATGTACGTCCGTCGCTCCTATTGCAGGAACTACACACCGCGGTCGGTCAAGTGGAATTGGGTAGTCACTTTCGCGATTTGGTCGAGTTACCGCTGGAGGTTCAATTGGTTCGCTCGCCGACAGCCCGCAGCGCCCATGCGGTGCTGAGATTGACGCGTTCGGAGCAAGGCTGGCGTGCCCAGTTTGACGCGGCTGTGGACGTCAAAGATGGCGAAGTGAATCATGTGTTCTTTGATCTGCCGCGCAGTCTCGAGGCCAGTTTGCGTGAGCCGCTGGATGCGAACGTGCCGATCATGCTCTGGCCATCCGCCGATTCTAACCGCGCCATACTTTGTGTACTTCCGCAAAAGGTCAGTCAGGATAAAGCGCGAATCACGTTCTCGTTTCGCTTGCCAACGGCAGGTGCATCTCAATCCATTACCGTGCCGGATATTCGCATGTTGGGACTGGCGACGAATCGGCCAACATTGGCACTCCCCACAACTCTGGCGGGAGAACCAGTGCGCTGGACACGCGTGGGGCGACAGTTGTCAGCTAATTGGCTAAGGACTCATGGGCTTGAGTACTTGGATCTGCAGGTGGTGGATGGCCAAGGGGCCGACGTTGCCGCGCAACTCAGCGAGTCGAGTGCATCAGCTCAAGTGAACGGTGCCAGCGATCAAGGTGGAGACGACGAATCGGGCACTCGCTTCACGCTCCATGAACCAGGCGGAAATCAGTTGCAAGCCGTGTGGCATGCGCGCGACGATCAAGAGCAAGTGGCGCGCATTTTGTTGACTACTCTTCAGCTCACTTCCAGCGGCCCATCGCCGGATCAACGCAGTGATAACAAGACCGCGGAAGTTCGTGGTGAGGTTGGGTATTGGATTGAACCTCGCAATCAATCTTATCTTTCGATTCAGTTGCCCAGCCCCTGTCAGTTAGTGGGCGTCGAAGCAAACGATCATCCCATGGCGTGGTCGTTAGCGTCGGCTGACCGCGTACGTATCTTGCTGCAGCCCAGTTATTTGCCATTGCGGCTAAGGTTGCTGGTCCGCTGGCCCGATGTAGATACGGCGGACAGTACACTGGTCCAACTTCCTCTGCCTAACCCCGAAGCACAAAATAGTGGCCAAGTTTTGATTGGACAAACCAGCGGCCGGGCTGGCCAGACGTGGCCGGTCCAGCAATCGACGACGATTACCAGTGATGAGATCGAGTCGACGGTGGCGCAAGTCTGGGCTACGACGCTGGTTCAAGCAGCCCCCACTGCCGCTGATCGCGCTCAGGATGAATTGGTTGCCTGGTTGCCCGCGTGGAAACCAACCGCTTTGGGACTGAATGCCAACACCTTGGTTTCTGTTCGCAAGCAGTTTGTCAGCGAGTCGCTCCTAGCAGCTCTCGGCAATTCGGCCAATGGATCCAACGATGAGGTTCGCCTGTCGGTCGCAGACTTCTGGGCCGACGTCTGCCAGCGGCAATCTTTAGCGCAGTCTATGGACCAACTGTCCGTTGACCGTGGTCAATTGAGCGACATGAGTGACGATTTGGGTGACTTGAGCATGTTGGCCAAAACGACGCTGCGCGAATGGGAGTGGGTGCGGATACCAGGGGCCAGCGGTGTAAACCAGTTGACTTTGCAAGCCCCCCATTTTGATAGGCCGACGGATTTACTGATTCAATTGGCCAGTGCCGCCGCTTGGTTACTGGCCAGCGTGGTACTGTGGAATTTGGGTCGCCGCTGGTGGCGAAGCCGCCTGCAGGCGGTGGTGGAGCTGGTTTGGCCACTGTGGTTGCTGCTGGCTGTAGCGGCCGGAGCCTTGCTGCCGGTTGTCTGGCCTAGCCTGATCGTCGGATTTTGCCTGATGGTCGTACTAGTGCGCCGATATCGGCAATTGCGGCACGATCGCCAGTTCCACCTGTTGCCCAAGGCGTTACGCTAACGACATTTGATTTGCGTTTTGACTCCGTCCGACATACTATCAATAGGTCGGTGCCCGCTTGTCTTTAAACCCCGTCTAATCGCTTTCGCATGACAAAATTCACTCCAGAACAGTTATCGCAGTTCCTGGTCCAAGTGGGCTTGTTGGAACCGATGCAAGTGTCGCAGGCCTGGTCGGAGGTCGGCAAGGTCGATGGTTCGTGCGATGATTTGCTGCGCGTCTTGCAACGCAAACAATTGCTCACCAATCTCCAAGTTGATCGGATCCTCAAGGGAGAACTGTCAGGTTACTTCTACGGTCAATATAAGGTTTTGTATTTGATTGGTGCCGGTACCTTTGCGCGCGTGTATCGATCGGTGCACCGCGAGACCGGACGTATAGCGGCCGTGAAAGTACTGCGGAAGCGGCACCGGGCCGAACCGTCGCAAGTCGAGCAGTTTATGCGTGAGGCCAAGGTAGGCATTCAACTTCGACACCCGAATATTGTGGCCATCTACGAAGTGGATCCTGATCCTCGCAATCCGTACATGGTGATGGAGTTTGTAGAAGGACAAACGCTACGAGAATTGGTCAAGATTCGCGGTAAGATCGATCCGCTGACCAGCTTGCGTTTGATCGCCGATGTGGCCAACGGCTTGGCCTACGCTGGTAACTATGGCATCACGCATCGCGATATGAAGCTGAGCAACGTGTTGGTGACCAGTCAGGGAAAAGGCAAGTTGGTGGATTTTGGTCTGGCAGCTTTGGCCGATACCAGCAATGAAGAGGCTCTGGCCGATTGCCCCAACGCGCGGGCTATTGACTACGCTGCGCTGGAACGCGGTACCGGTGTACGAAAAGACGACTCACGCAGCGATTTATACTTCCTGGGATGTATGCTCTATCATTGCCTTAGCGGCGAGTCACCGCTGACGGAGACTCGCGACCGGATGGCTCGATTGAACGTCTCGCGT
>JADLDX010000226.1 GCA_020846515.1 Pirellulaceae bacterium | reverse complement strand
AATTTCGCTCACCGTACGGCTAGGCGAATCATCGACGTACAGCGGCGCGTTGCTGATCTCCATGGCCTTTTCGACTAACCGTTTGCGATCATCCTGGCTGATCGTGCCGTTGCGCAGTCGGTGCCCGTTGACACGTGCCACCGAGCACAACAAGCGGTCGGCTAGTTCGATACCTGACATTTCCAAGCTGACGAACAAGACCGGCGCGTTGCCGCGCAGAGCCACGTTTTCAGCCACGTTCATGGCAAAGGCCGTCTTGCCCATCGAAGGCCGCGCCGCCAGGATGATTAGCTCGCCGTTGTGAAAGCCACCGCTCATCGCATCGTAGTCAGTGAAGTACGTATCGACACCGCCTTCGGTATGCACACCCTTGAGTCGCGCGTCGATACGATCGAGTGCTTTGGTCAACAGGTCGCTGATCGAATCGGCCGACTGACTACTGCGTTCATCCTGAATGCGAAACACGCGTTGTTCCGCTTGCGAGACCAACTCTTTGGCATCAAAGGCTTCGTCGTATGCATCGCGCAAAATACTGGTGCTAGCTTCGATCAGCTTGCGAAACGTCGCCTTACTACGAACGATCTCGGCGTAATAAATCGCGTGGGCCGCGTTGGCTACGCTGTGCGCCAATTTAGCCAGATAAGCACTGCCACCAATTAACTCGTAGTCGCCGGCCTGCTTAAGACGATTGACCAGCAACATCACGTCGATTTTTACGCCCGAATCGAACATCGCCATCATGTGCGTGTACAGCTTGCGATTGGCGTCGTCGTAAAAATCGTCGGGCCGAAGTACCAGCGTCAGATCATTGGCCACATCGGGCAGCAAGAGTACGCTGCCCAGCACGCCCATCTCCGCCGACACATCACATGGTGGCGAGCGATCGAGGATATCCTCGACGCGCATCGGTTTGTCTTTGCGATCATTGCGGTCGTTGCGGTCACGTTTCTTGGAATCAGCCACACTCATTCGTGTCATCCTTGTACTAAACGCGTGGAGAGAATAGCGCCACGATCGAATCTAGGCCGCATACCCAAAGATCGCATACGTAGCCACCGTCGCCAGACGGTGGATTGGGGTAGCCAACGTCGCCAGACGGTGGACTAGTCGTAGCCACTGTCGCCAGACGGAGGACTCGTCTGGAGGCGAAATCCACCGCTTGGCAGCGGTGGCTACGCCTCGTGGCGTTGAGCTACTCCTTCACACCCTCAATGGCAATCTTAGCATGGCTGACGATCTGGGAAGCCGTAATTTTGAAATGCTCATAGAGCAGCGTCGCCGGTGCCGAACCACCAAAGCTGCTCATACCCACAAACGGGCCCGTGCCGATGTAGGTATCCCAACCTTGTCGCAAGCCAGCTTCGCATGCCACGCGAATCGAAACCTTGGGGGGCAGAACGCTATCGCGATACTCGGCCGTTTGGTCACCAAACAATTCCATGCACGGCATGCTCACCACGCGGACGCGATAGCCTTCTGCTGTCAATTGTTTCTGTGCCTCGACGCAGAGTGACAACTCGGTGCCCGTGCCGATCAAGATCGCTTGAGGTGTGCCTTCACAATCGCTCAGGACATACGCACCCTTGGCCGCACCGCTGGCCGGCGCGAACCGAGTCCGATCGAGTGTCGGTGCGTTTTGGCGGGACAATACCAGCGCGGCCGGATGACTATCTTGCGAGAGAATCGATCGATAACATTCGATCACTTCGTTGGCATCACCGGGGCGATAGACATACAAGCCGGGAATCGCGCGGCAAGCAGCCAGGTGCTCGACCGGCTGGTGAGTTGGACCGTCTTCGCCCAGACCAATCGAGTCGTGGGTCAGCACGTACAGCACTGGTTGATGCATGATACTGCTCAGCCGCATGGCCGGTCGCATGTAATCAGTAAAGACAAAGAACGTGGCGCCGTAAGCGCGCAGACCGCACAGCGACATGCCGTTCAGAATCGAACCCATACCATGTTCGCGAATACCAAAGTGGAAGTTGCGACCGGCGTAGTTATGGCTCTCGAAGTCCTTCTCGCCATCGAGCAATGTCATTGTGCTAGGTGCCAGGTCGGCAGAGCCACCCACCATCCAACGCAATTTGGGGGCCAGCATATTGAGCACTTTGCCGCTGCTGACGCGAGTGGCCAGGCCCTTCTCGTTGGCTTCGAACGGCTTGATACCTGCATCCCAACCGGCAGGTAATTTGCGGGCCACAATGGCATCGATTTCAGCGGCCTCTTGCGGGAACTGAGCACGGTATTTGTCAAACTTGGCTTGCCATTGTTGATGAGCCGCAGCGCCGCGTGCACCGACTTTTTCATTAAAGTACTGAGGCACTTCGTCGGGCACCAAGAACTTGGCATCCGCGGGCCAACCATAAAACTCTTTGGTCAGCTTGATCTCGTCTTCACCCAACGGAGCTCCGTGAGCGCCGTGCGAGTTGGCTTTGTTGGGCGAACCATAACCAATAATGCTCCGCACGATCACCAAGGTCGGTTTGTCTTTGCACGCGTGGAACGCATCAAGCGCTTTGGCCAATGCCCCCAGATCATTGGCATCGGCCACACGCACCACGTTCCATCCCATGCCTTCGAATCGCTGGCCCACATTTTCGCTAAAGGCCAGATCGGTTTCGCCTTCGATGGTGATGTGATTATCGTCATACATCCAGCACAGGTTGGACAACTTCAAGTGACCGGCCAGCGAGGCGGCTTCGTAGGCGACACCTTCCATCAAGTCGCCGTCGCCGCATAACGTGTACACGTTGTAATCAAACAAGTCCAACCCAGGACGATTGTAGGTCCCGCTCATCCATTTGGAGGCAATTGCCATGCCGACACTGTTGCCACAACCTTGACCTAGTGGACCGGTAGTGGTTTCGATGCCGGCGGCTTCCGCGTATTCTGGGTGACCAGCGCAGGGACTTCCCAACTGCCGGAATTTCTTGATATTGTCCAGCGTGATCGAGGGGCGAGGCAAGACCTGGCCCGCATGGTCTACCGCTCGGATACCAGTTAGATGGATCATCGAATACAGCAGCATAGAAGCATGGCCGCAGCTGAGCACAAAACGATCGCGATTGGCCCACAGCGGTGCAGCCGGATCATAGCGCAGGGCTGTAGTCCATACTTGAAAGGCCACGGGAGCCAATGCCATAGGGGTACCAGGATGGCCACTATTGGCAGCTTGCACCGCGTCCATGCTCAACGTGCGGATGGTGTTGATTGCCAGCTGCTCGACCGTCGGTTTGGTAACACTCATGGGACAAGATACTCCGGCTCTTAATTTTCTGACTTATATATTGGCTGTTATTTGGCTGTCGGTGAGGACAAACTCCCAGGCTGCCCAAGCAATTGGCCAGGCAGAAATTCCACGCGCGAAGATACTCGGAAAACGGCACTCTGGCAACGACGGGGACCCTGGCGGAAAACGAATCTTGGCGTTAAGCTTGGGGAGTTGATGAAGGACCGTCGGAAGAATTTTTCTTTGTTCCGTTTCTTGCTGCCCCCAGAGGAGTTTTGACAGGATGACACCTGCCGAAATCCGTGACGAGATTATCGATATCCTCAGCGACATTGCGCCGGATGAGGACCTCAGCGGCCTGGAAGACAGCAAATCTTTCCGCGACCAAATTGAACTGGATAGCATGGACTTCCTTGACATTGTCATGGAACTCCGCAAGCGTCATCGCGTGCAAATTCCAGAGGAAGACTATGGACAACTAGCTAGCATGGACAGCACGGTCACCTATCTAGAACCCAAAATGCGCGATATCTAGTCGGTGGTCCAATACGACACGATCATTATCGGTGCTGGCATGTCGGGCCTGGCGGCAGGTATCCGCCTGGCGCACTACGACCAAAAAGTGTGCGTACTCGAGCGGCACACGACGATCGGTGGCCTGAATTCTTTCTATCGCATGAATGGTCGTGACTACGACGTGGGCCTGCATGCCGTCACGAACTTTACCCCGGCTGGTGCCAAAAAAGGCCCACTGGCTCGTTTGCTACGCCAACTGCGATTTCGCTGGGAAGACTTCGAACTGTCCGAACAGTGCGGTAGTGCGATCGCGTTCCCCAGTGCTCGCCTGCGTTTCACCAACGATATCGAAGTGCTCAAATCCGAGATTGCTCGCGAGTTTCCGAATCAACGCGACAACTTCGAACGACTTCTCGGGCAATTGGCCGACTACGACGACCTTAAGCAAGAAAACTTTGCTGGCTCGGCGCGCGCGTTCCTGGCTGAAACGATCACCGAACCATTGCTGATCGAAATGTTGCTTTGCCCCCTCATGTGGTACGGCAATGCTCGCGAAGACGATATGGACTATGGCCAGTTCTGCATCATGTTTCGCAGTATCTTTCTAGAAGGCTTTGCCCGACCCTTTAAAGGCGTGCGACTGATCCTGCGAGCACTCGTCCGACGATTTCGGTCGTTGGGAGGAGAGCTAAAACTACGCAGCGGTGTGTCGCGCATTAAAGTCGATGGCGACCGCGCAGTGGGCGTCGTGCTGGATAACGGGACGGAACTATGGGCCAAGCGGATCCTTTCCAGTGCCGGCATCGTCGAAACCCAGCGCATGTGCGAAGACATTACAGAAGAAGTACCCGCTCGCGCCGGACAGTTGTCTTTTATCGAATCCATTTCGGTACTGGATTGCCAACCCAATAAACTGGGGTTCGGTGAAACAATCGTGTTTTACAACGATAGCGACCAATTCCATTGGCGCAAGCCGATCGATTCTCTATGCGACCTGCGCACCGGCGTGGTTTGCAGTCCGAACAATTACCTCTACCCAGCCGAGGTAGGCAATCTCAACGACGGCATCATGCGTCTGACAACGATTGCGAATTTCGATCGCTGGATGGCCTTGGATGAACAAGAGTACGCGCGTCAAAAGTGCTGGTGGTACGACCGTAGCGTCGCTTCCGCCGTGCGATTTGTGCCGGACTTTCGCGCCCATACCATCGATACGGATGTCTTTACGCCCAAGACGATTCGTCGCTTCACTTGGCATGATAACGGAGCCGTCTACGGTGCTCCCGAAAAGAAACTCGATGGCACAACGCATCTGAAGAATCTGTTCTTATGCGGCACCGATCAAGGCTTTGTCGGCATCATCGGTTCGATCGTCTCAGGTATCTCGATGGCCAACATGCATTGTCTGCGCGACCCCTGAGCAGCGATTATCGTAGCCACCCGCTCGTAGCCACCATCGCCAGACGGTGGATTCAGCTGCCATCGTAGCCACCCGCTGCCAAGCGGTGGATTTCGCCAGCCCAATTCCACCGTCTGGCGACGGTGGCTACAGACGGTGGCTACAAGATTGGGTCAGAAAAAAAGATGGTTCGCCGATAAGCCGGGTTCTGTCGCCTGGCTGGCTTGTGACCAACCGTGGTGACGGTCATTTATCTAGGGCCGCAATTGCTCGCGGCCTCGAGCGATCTACCCGAAAGTCGATAGCGAGTCGGATGAACTCGCGTGCCGTTGAGGTCACGACTTGCGCCGCGCCTCTCGGACACTTGCTCTCTGTTTGATCTTGCTTCGAGCGGGGTTTACCCAGCCGACCGAGTCACCTCAGTCGCTGGTGAGCTCTTACCTCACCTTTGCACCCTTACCACGCACAGACTTCTTGCGAAGCCAGCCGTTCGGCGGTTAAGTCTCTGTGGCACTATCCCTAGCCTTTCGGCTGGTCGGCGTTACCGACCGCTCTACCCTGTGAAGCCCGGACTTTCCTCTCCTCTTGCGAGCAGCGACCGTCTGGCGAACCATCTTTTATGGGCGTTTATTGCACTTGCATTAGTTGATCAATCAACTAATTTACCGATCACGATTTAACTTGAATTACCGTTTGCCAACACAGGCACTACGCTCAGCCACCACGCACAGTTCGCGACGATTATGGGCCAACTGCCTCGCTTCGACGCGTTTGAAACCCAGCGCACGAATGGCGCGCAGTTGCTCGTCCAGGTGCTCAAGCTGCTCCCAGCTGGAAAGCTTAAACGTCAAGATCATGCCTTCAATCTGACTGCCTTCGTAGTTGGCGATATCGGTGACGATATCCAGCGTGTAGTTGGGAGCCACGTTGGCATCGCACACCAGCCATTTAAATTTTCTGTAAAGTTTGCGTTTAACGCCAGCAGCCTTACTGCGCCAGTGCTCGAAACGTGGGTGGCCGGCAATCCGCGGATCCATCTCCGCCGCATCAATACCAGTGACTTCATAGCCCATGTCCAACATCCGCTGGGATGCGCCGCCCGGTGCGCTACCCACTTCGACAATTTTGTCGTTCGATCCGATCGGCAGTTGGCTCCACAAAATCGCTTCTGCAATTTTTAAATAGGCGCGACTGACCATCTCTGGTGGCGCCACCACCGCCGGCACGCCGCCCGGCCACTGCTCGTGCACCGCGCGCACCGTATGATGACCTACAAACCACTGCGTGGGTTCGGACAGAATGATATCCAGGACCCGTCCACCGCGCGGCGCCGCTTGATTGACGGGCACATGCACGCCGCGCGCCGCCAGCCAGGCGGTCAACTCAGCCGCGATCGACCGCGACAGTTCGCTGCTGCCAGGCTCAAAGCGAAATGTGCCCGGCAAAGCCCGATCGCGTTCGAAAACATGAATCGCCTGCCAATGGATGGGTAAACCATCGGCCCCTTCTTTCATGGCCAGTGCCCAGACCTTCTCAAAACACTCGTCGGCCAGCTCGCCTTTAACCGGCCCCAGACCAACCCCGGACAGTCTCACCAACGGGCTATCCAGCCAATGTCGCGGCTTGACGCGCGGCTTGGAACCATCCGTTTGGGGCACCGCGTTGGCGGAATGGCTATCACCCTTGCCAAGCGCCTTGCTGTCACCTCGGCCCTCACCTCGGCTCTCACGCTTGGCGTCGCCTTGAATATGACTGCCTTCACTGACATCGCCCACACTGACATCTCTGTGGGAACCGACATGCTTAAGTGTAAGCAAACCGGGTCGAGAAAAGGCCAACCGCCAGGCGCCGCTGGACAAGGCCAGCTGCTTGAGCGGCTTCTCGGCCCCGTGCTGACAAACCAAGAAAACAAAAGAAGAATCCACTAAATACTCCGCCACAAGGATAAATCGTCCAATCAAATTCAGCCGACGAGCAATGCTCCGGTTCCCGATCCACTTCTCACGAGCTTTCGCTGCCCAAAGCCACTGCGCTGGCCCTCCCCAAACAACCACATCGGGTTATGCCATAGGACGTTAAACGCGCGCGGCAAACTGCGAAAAGGATTTCGAAGCACCAAATTCTCGTCCGGACACTGAGCGAAAGAAGACACTCCTTCCTGGACGGCGAGGACCATTATCCTTTATAACATGAAAAAGTCTAATCTTACATCACACCCTTCAGGAAGCTGTATGTCAAAGAAATAAGAAGCCTTCGAGGTCGAAGGTACGGTTACCCAAGCCTTGGCCAACACGCGTTTTAAAGTGCAGTTGGACACCGGTACCGAAGTATTGGCTCACGTAGCCGGTCGGATGCGCAAGAATTTCATTCGTATTGTCCCCGGCGATAAAGTTCGCGTGGAGTTATCACCGTACGACTTGTCCAAGGGTCGCATTGTATTCCGCGAACGATAAATGGTAGTCACCGCCTGACAACAGCCTATTTGCGCGCGGTCGCAGACCCGCCGACCAATAGCTGAGTTACCAATTGCCAAAGTTATAGCGCACACGCCTAACGGCGGTCTTCGGGCTCCGCCCTGCGCGCCTCTGGGTTGGTATTTCTGGGCTGGTATTTTAGAAAGTAGCTCAACATGACGATCGTATTTGCGCGCGGCGGCCTCGACCAGGATTTGGGGACAGCCGACTTCCGCCAGGCCTTGCAGGCGATCTTTGATCATTGCGGCGGCCCAAAACGCGTGTTGGCCTTACCGCCCGATCACACGCGCAGCGATAGTCGCGCCGGTGAACTAACCACACTGGCCTACGAGATGCTGGGCGATCGACTAGTCGACGTCATGCCGGCGCTGGGCACCCACGAAGCCATGACTCCTGCGGAACTGAACTACATGTTCCCAGGCCTGCCCCACGACTTGGTACGAGTCCATCGCTGGCGCGACGATGTGCGCACGCTCGGTGAAGTCGACGCAGATTTTGTCGGCGAAGTCACCGGGGGCCTGTATCGCCAACCCTGGAAAGCGCAGGTCAACAAACTGCTGCTGGACGGCGGTCACGATTTGATCTTGTCACTAGGTCAGGTCGTTCCGCACGAAGTCATCGGCATGGCCAATTACAGCAAGAACGTTTTCGTAGGCACCGGTGGTAAAGATGGTATCAATGAAAGTCATTATCTGAGTGCCTTGTGCGGAATGGAACGCACCATGGGTCGGTGCGACACACCACTGCGTCGCATTCTCAATCGCGCTCAAGATCTCTATTGCCAAGATATGCCGCTGTGGTATGTCCTGACTGTCGTAGAGTCTTTGCCAACGGGTGAAAAGAAGGTTCGCGGTCTGTATGCCGGTAACAGCCATGACACGTTCTTTGCTGCTGGCGAACTGGCTGCTTCGGTCAACTGCTTTGTCATTGATCGCGCTCCGCGAACCGTCGTGGTGACCATGAGCGCGAGCAAGTACAAGAAGACCTGGCTGGCTAACAAGGCGATCTATCGCACGCGGATGTTAGTTGGTGACGGCGGTCGCCTGGTCATCATCGCTCCGGGTGTCGAACGTTTTGGCGAAGACATGGAGATCGACAGCTTGATTCGCAAGTACGGTTACATCACCTCACCGCAAGTGCTGGAAGCGGTTGAGAAGCATGCCGACCTGCGGGGCAACCTCTCCGCCGCGGCCCACCTGATGCATGGCACCTCCGAAAACCGCTTTGAAATCGTCTATGCCCCTGGCAAGCTCAGCCGCGAAGAAATTGAAAGCGTCGGTTACAGCTTTGCCGATCACCGTGAGATGACTGCCCTGTATCAACCCGAAGGCCGACGTAATGGCTGGCACCGCGATGCGCGCGGCGACGAATTCTATTACATCTCCGATCCCGGCCTGGGCCTATGGATGCACATCGACCATCCCCACGCCGTATCCAAAGTCCCCCGCGGCGAAGAAGCTTAACGAACTGTGCCATCAGGCAACTGACCACTGACAGCACCTCACGACCTTACCCATAACCGCTTATGTCCCAACGCGATGATGACCTGGCCCTGGTAGATGAATTTGTCAGCAATGCCAGCTTGAAACGGCATATGCTGGCCGTCGAGGCTGCCGTGCGCGCCTACGCGCGCAAGTTTGGCGAGGACGTAGAGTTGTGGGGACGCGTCGGTTTGTTGCATGACTTTGACTACGAACGTTTCCCGGACGCGCCAGCCCATCCGCTGGAAGGCAGCCAGATCCTGCGCGCTCGGGGTTACCCCGAAGAAGTCATCTACGCCATCCTGTCACATGCCGACTACCTGTCGGATCAATATCCGCGCCGATCGGCTTTGGACAAAACACTCTATGCGTGCGATGAGCTGTGTGGGTTCATCGTGGCCTGTGCCATTTTGCGACCACAACGCTTGGAAGGGCTGACCGCGGCCAGCGTGCGCAAGAAAATGAAGAGCGTCAATTTTGCGGCTGCCGTTTCGCGCGAGGACATAGTTCGCGGCGCAGAAGAGCTCGGCGTCGATCTAGACGAGCACATTAATTTCTGTATCGCGGCGCTCATCGAGAGCCAGATCCTGTAGCCTCCTTGATCCACTGGCCTCCCTGGTAGCCACCGTCGCCAGACGGTGGACTCCTTTGGAGGCGAAATCCACCGCTTGGCAGCGGTGGCTACCAAAACACCCCCAGCATCAAGGCCTGCGTTGTCTTCACTGACCTTTGGAATAGTGGGCTACTCCTCACGCGCCCTGGTGCAAGCCGTGGTCGACCTCGGCCACCATGCCATCAGCCTGGATGCTTTCGGCGATCAAGACACCATCGAACTGGCCACGCGCAGTTATGTCGTTGAGGACTGGCCTTTTGGAATTTTGCCCGTAGCTGGCCAGTTCCATGTGGATGGCTGGTTGCTGGCCGGTGGTATGGAACATCTGCCCGATACGGTGCACGAACTAAACAGGCTGGCACCAGTGCTTGGCCCATCGGCTGAGGACCTCCGCACGCTGCGCTTGCCTGGATTCTGGCAGGCTTGCACCGAGCAACTCGAAGGCGTTGGCTGGCCGTCGACCCAACGGGCTGCGCCGGACGATCTCACCAGGTCACCTGACTGGCTCTTCAAACCCTATCGCAGCGCGGGTGGTCTGCATATTTACCAGGCGGGCCAAGAGCCTTCGATACACCAGTTGGCCGCTGAATCAGGCTATTGGCAACAACAAATCCAGGGCCGGTCGCTGGGCGTGAACTGGACGATTGGTCATCGTCAGACCGTTGACCTCTTGGGCATCACTGAATCGCTCTGCGCCCTGCAATGGCCGGGACCGTCGCCGTACATCTACCGAGGTTCTTTGGGCCCAATTGCCTTGTCGGCAGCGCAGCGCCAAGCCTTGACCTGTTTGGCCGAACGTGTCGCGAGCATGCTGCCCAATTACTGTGGCTGGCTGCAAGCTGATTTTATCGAAGACCGACAGGGCAGGTTATGGTTGCTGGAATTCAATCCGCGCTGGACGGCGGGTATGGAAGTGTTGCAGCAATGCACATGGCCCTCACAGCCGAGTCCATTGGCCCAACATTTGAAGACCTGGAATATTGAACCAGCCGGCGAGCGCTTCAGTTCTCCCACTTTGTTTCCTTACTTCTCCAAAGCCATCTACTACGCCCCCAGCGACTTGGAACTTAGCCAGGAGGCACGTTTGAGCCTGCAGAGACTGCGCCCATGGCAAGCTTTCTCCAACAGTTCCACAGACCTCAGTTGGTCCAGAGTCGCTAATGGTCATGCGCAGTGGAGTATCGCCGACATACCTCCCATCGGCTCGGCCACCCCCATGCAGTTCCGTGCGGGCGATCCTATACTAACGATTCGCAGTCGCGTCAGTCTGCAAGCAGGGTAAGTCGGGCGGACAAACCGGTCAGGCAAGTCTGTGGCGCTTTTGCGTCAGAATTCCATTCCATGTTGGGAAGAACCCAGATGTCCAAAGCCAAAGCCGATCCGGAAAACGCTGACGCCACCGTTGCCCCGACGTGGTCCTTTGAGCAAGCGCTGAAGCGACTGGAAGAATTGGTCAGGCGTTTGGAACAAGGCAACGTACCGCTGGAGCAGAGTCTGACAGAGTACGCGGAAGCGGTGGAATTATTGCGTGTTTGCCAAGGAAAACTGGATGCGGCCCAGAGTCGTATCGAGGTATTGAGTGGCTTTGACGCTAACGGCGAGCCTTTGGTTCGCCCCTTGGGTGGGGATGCCGACATGAGTCTCGAGGAGAAGCGGGATGCCCGCAGTTCCCGTCGCTCGGCAGATGCCACGGGTGGTGCGGGGCGAGGTTCGCGGAAACTGTCGGATGTGGACGAAACGGGTCAACTTTTCTAAAATCTTGCGGTTATCTTAATCTTCGGTAGTTGCGACAACTCGGAACGCTCCATCTTTTCACCTTCGACACTCAAAGACTGTGTGAGCTTTGCAAACAGCGGACTTGATCAATTCCAAGCCTTCCGATGGTCAATTGGACCGATTGACCACGCTGAGGGCAGCGGTCGAAGCGGCGTTGGACAGCTACAGCCAACCGCTGGCCGGTTCGCCAGAGCGGCTGACAGCCGCAATTCGCTACAGTTTGTTAGCGCCTGGTAAACGCCTGCGGCCGCTGCTTGTCCTGTTGGCCGCCGAGGCAGTGGGGGGCGATTGGCATCAAGCCATACCGGCCGCCTGTGCTGTTGAAATGGTCCATGCCTATTCGCTGATTCATGACGATTTGCCGGCGATGGACAATGACGACCTGCGTCGAGGGCAACCGACTTGCCATCGCAAGTTCGATGAAGCCACTGCCATCCTGGCCGGCGATGCGCTGCAAGCCATGGCCTTTGAAACCCTGGCTGCTGGTTGTCATCCTAGCCATGCGGCGGCATGCTGCCTGGAACTGGCCCGCACGGCTGGTCGAGCTTGGTTGGTCGGTGGTCAGCAGGATGACCTGGCGGCCGAAGGTCGATTTGGGTTTTGCCCTTACGGCCAGTCACCGGCAGAACAATTGGCGTTTCTGCAAAGAATTCACGAGCGAAAAACCGGCGCGATGATCACCAGTAGCCTAAAACTAGGCGGATTGGCCGTCGGCGCTGCCCCGGAGCTGTTAGAGGCCTTGGAAGAATTCGGTTTGAAGATCGGGCTGGCTTTCCAAATTGTCGACGATTTACTGGACGTGGAAAGTTCTGTTGAAACGATGGGCAAGCATACTGGTAAGGATGCGGCGTTGGGCAAGCTGACCTATCCGCGGTTGCTGGGGATTGAAAAATCTCACCAGTGGGCTGGGCAATTGGTCACCGAGGCCTGCAACGCTTTGGCTCCGTTGGGTGAACCAGCGGCGGCATTGGTCACGATGGCTCGTTTTGTGTTAGAGAGGAACAACTAGCGATGTCGAATCTTCTAGAGGGTATCCAGTCGGCT
Source organism: Pirellulaceae bacterium (assembly GCA_020846515.1). Classification (GTDB taxonomy): domain Bacteria; phylum Planctomycetota; class Planctomycetia; order Pirellulales; family Pirellulaceae; genus Aureliella. The sequence continues at coordinate 3,690 of JADLDX010000226.1, read as the reverse complement.
GCCGATTTGCACAAAATGTCGCTGCCCGAACTGAACCAGTTAGCCGCTGAGATTCGCCAGCGACTGTGCGGGCTGCTCAGCATTCGCACGGCTCACTTTGCGTCCAACCTGGGCGTCGTTGAACTCTGCCTGGCCATGCACAGCGTCTTCGACTTCCGCAACGATCGCTTAATCTGGGACACCGGTCATCAGATTTATCCTCACAAACTGGTCACCGGTCGCAACAGCCAGTTCGATAACATTCGTACGCGCGGCGGCTTGATGGGTTACCCCAACCCTGCCGAAAGCGAATATGACCTGTTTATGACAGGACACGCCGGTTGCAGTGTTTCCACCGCGCTAGGACTCAAGAGCGGTGACGATCTGCAGGGACAAGGCGCACGTCGCAGTGTGGCGGTCATCGGCGATGGCGCTTTTCCATCGGGTATCGTCTTCGAAGCGCTCAACAACGCAGGTGAACTAAACGCCGATATGTTGGTCATCTTGAACGATAACAAGATGAGCATCTGTCCACGCGTCGGCGCTGTGGCGAGTTACTTGGATCGCTTGCGGACCAATCCGTTTTATACGGGCATCAAAACCGAAGTGGCCAAGATGCTCAATCGCGTACCACTGTTCGGTGATCCAGCCGAACGCATGTTGGCACAGATCAAAGAGGGCATGAAGGCCGGTTTACACGGTGGCATGCTGTTCGAAGAACTTGGCTTCCGCTACATCGGCCCAATCGATGGTCACGATATTGGCCTGATGCGCAAGTATCTGCAGATGGTCAAGGATTTGCGTGGCCCCATCCTGCTGCACGTCGTGACAGAAAAAGGCCGCGGCTATCAACCAGCTGAAAAAGATCCGGTCTACTTCCATACGCCGCCCGCATTCCTGGACGATAACGGCACTCCCAAAATCGTCTCCGGCGGTGGTCAACCTGCCTACACAAACTTTGCGCGCGATGCCATTGGCAATGCGATGCGACAGAACAAACATGTGACCGTTATGACAGCGGCCATGTGCCAAGGCAATAAATTGGAACCGGTACGCGAAGAGTTCCCTGATCGCTTCTTTGATGTCGGCATTTGTGAATCGCATGCTGTAGCTTTCGCCGCCGGCCAGGCCAAGACGGGCCTGCGGCCCATCGTGACAATCTACAGTACTTTTCTGCAACGCAGCTACGACCAAATCTTCCAAGAAGTGGCGCTGCAAAATCTTCCGGTCGTGTTCATGCTCGACCGTGCTGGCCTGACTGGCCCAGATGGTCCTACGCATCACGGTGTGTTTGATATCGCCTACCAACGCGCTTTCCCCAACATGGTTGTGATGGCGCCCGCCGACTGTAACGAAGTCAGTGCCATGCTCGACTTTGCCATTGAACATAATGGCCCAACTTCGATTCGTTACCCCAAGGCGTCGGCACCCAAGTTGGGTTTGGAAACCGACAAGATCGAACTGGGGAAGGGTCAGATCGTGCGCTGGGGAACCGATGGCGCCATCCTGGCACTGGGCGCCATGCTCGAACCGGCTCTGCGTGCCGCCGAGCGATTGGCCAAGGATGGTATCGAAGTGGCTGTGATCAATCCTCGCTTCGTAAAGCCGCTGGACGAAACATTGCTGGCCAAGGTTTTCCACGAGTGTCGCTTTGTGCTGACACTGGAAGAATCCCAGTTAATGGGTGGCTTTGGTTCGGCCGTTTTAGAGTTGGCCAACGACCGACAGTGGGATACAAGACATGTCAAGCGACTCGGGTTGCCCGACGTATTTGTTGGCCACGGCGAACGCGACGACTTGTTGGATGACTATCACCTGTCTGAAGATGGTATTGTACGCACCTGCGTAACGTTGGCCGGAGCGCTCGGTAACGCTGCCACTGTTTGATTGCATTCACTTATCGATTGGTAACACCATGCCTGACGTCGCCCCGTGGACTGCTGCTGGTCGGCATCGCCCGCGGGTAGTTGTTTTGGCCGCAGTTAATCGACCGCGTGTCCGCAGCGAGCTTCCCGATATTGTCGCTTTGCTGAAACGATCGGCGGAGATTGTCGCGGTCGACGAAAATCAAGCCTTCGATTTCTCGAGCCAAGATGTCGATCTGGTTGTCACGCTTGGTGGAGATGGCTCGATCCTCAGCGCCGCTCGGCAAATGGATCTCCAGCAGCGTCCGGTCGTGGGTGTCAACTTAGGAAGACTGGGGTTCTTGGCTGCTCTGAGCAGTAATGGCCTGGATCAACTGTGGCCCAAAATCTGCGCCGGTGAGTTCCCGATTGTCGAGCACGTCATGCTGGAATGTTCGGTTTGGCAGAATGGCCAGGCGACGCACCATCAACTCGGCCTAAATGAAGCGGCCATCTTGGGTGGTCCACCCTTTTCGATGCTGCAGATCGATCTTTACGTAGACCGTGAATTGGCGTCTACTTACAGTTGTGATGGACTGATTATCAGCACACCGGTCGGTTCGACGGCGCACAACTTGTCTGCTGGCGGTCCGATCCTTCACCGCAGTTTGCAGGCGGTGGTGATCTGCCCTATCAGCCCTCATACGTTAACGCTGCGTCCAGTGGTCGATTCATCTGAGCGGGTGTTCGACATGGTCGTTCGTCAAGGCAATGCCACGACATCGGCGGTCGTCGATGGTCGACCATTGTGTACATTGGCCGAAGGTGATACGTACCGAATAGGGCGAGCTCCGGTATCCTTCAAGATGATTGCCATACCGGGCAAGAACGAATACCAAACCCTGCGCGACAAATTAGGTTGGGGTGGCAACCCGCGCGAAAAAAACCAATAACCGATCTTTCGAAAACCATTCCATGCTCGGCAAGGAGGCCGGAGAATGAACAAGTGCTTACGAAATCAGTGGCTAACCGGTTGGTTGGCTACCTTCTGCTGCTTATCTTTTTCCGCGTCAGTGTTCGCTCAAAGCTCTTCGAAGCCGACGGGCAATCGACAGCCGGCTAGAAGTACCGCGCGGCCCGCGCCTCGACCTACCGCACCTCAAGCAACCAATGCTCGCCCCGTACAACCGATGCCGGCACCAGCCCTACCGGGAATTACTCAAAAACCGGTCAGTGTGCTTGAGGCCAACGCTCGGCCAGCCCAGAGCGCAGCCACCAATGGTGCAGGTCAAGCCAAAGCTGGCATGTTCGTGCTGCAACATCGCTTGCGTCCGGGTAACGTGGTGCGCACGCGAACGATCCATCAAGCCAACACCGTCACTCGTATCCAAGGTACCGAGGACGTTAGTGAGTCCAATACTGTCAGCGACAAAGTTTGGGACGTCAAATCACTCAGCCCTGAAGGCTTAATGACGTTTGAGTATCGAATTGACGCCGTCGATATGTCTCAAAAGCAAAGCAACAAGCCGGAAATTACTTACAACAGTCGCACGGATAAAACGGCACCCGAGATGTTCTCGCGCGTCGCCGAAACAATTTCTAAACCGATTGCGATGGTTACTATCGATGCCACCGGCAAAGTGATCGAGCGCGATAACCAGTCGAAGACGCCCGCCCTGGGAATGGGCGAGTTGGCTATTCCACTGCCGAAGGATCCGGTAGCCATTGGCGCCCAGTGGAGTATTCCGCGTGAGACGCGGGTCAAGCTGGAAGATGGCACTCATAAGACGATGAAGCTGCGCGAGCAATACACGCTAGAAAAAGTATCGGCTGGCGTAGCGACGATCAAGGTAGAGACGACACCTTT
>JADLDX010000225.1 GCA_020846515.1 Pirellulaceae bacterium | reverse complement strand
CGAAAAGGCACGGGGACACAGACAATGTGCCATTTTGCTAGCTATTGAAGATTGTATGTGTCCCCGGGGGATGGGCTTCAGTCTGGGGTTGCTTGATGGTTGCTTGGTCGTTGGCTCTTCGCTCATGCGCAGCGGCTTGTAAAGACATGGGGACACAGACAATTGGTCATTATGCTAGCAACAGATAATTGCGTGTGTCCCCCGGTGAGCGATGCATATGTGTCCCCCGGTGAGCGATGCATATGCTAGCAACAGACGATTGCCTGTGTCCCCGTGCGCGCCCGCACTGATGCAAGCATTGGCGAAAAGGCACGGAGACACAGACAATGTGCCATTTTGCTAGCAATGGACGATTGTGTGTGTCCCCGGGGGATGTCCCTGGGGGATGGGCTGGAGACTGGATGGCGTTGTGGCGGGACTCGCCAATTGTTGGACACGGCGAGGGCGGTAAGGGATGCATCCAAAGTCTGGTGTCTTTGGCTACGCCATTAAGCTCTTGAGTTATAATTCGAACGAACATCCTGTATGAAATCCCAAGCGGACGGGGCGACGTGGCTGGGCCAATCTATGAATCCAAAAATCTTGCTGCTGTTCATCCTCAGTTGGTCCGCTATCGGGCCGTCGTATACCCAAGCCCAACAACCGGCCGCTGATTCTGCTTTCGAATTCACCTTTCCAGCCATGGGCACATTGCTGGCCTTTCAAGCATTCAGCCAGGATGAGCAGCTGGTAGAAAAAACATTCCAAGCGGCACGACGCGAAGTGGAACGTTTGGTCGAGATCCTGAGCGACTACAGCATGGAAAGCGAGACTGTACTACTGTCGCGGACCGAAAAGATTGGGCAGTGGCAAAGCGTCTCGCCCGAACTTTGGGAAGTTCTGCAACTGTGCGACCGCTGGCATAAACTCTCTGACGGTGCATTGGATGCCAGTGTGGGGCAACTGTCGAGTCTGTGGCGCAAGGCACGCAAGAGTGGACGCATACCAAGTGAACAGGAGATCGCCACGGCTCGCCAACTCTGCGGTTGGAAGTATGTCGAATTGGATCAGTCCCAAAAACGTGTCAAGTTGACATTAGCCGGATTGCGATTGGACTTTGGTGCGATGGGTAAGGGCTACGTAATTGACAAGGCTTATGAGTTGCTGGCTAAACGCGGTTTGCCTTGCGCTTTGGTGCGTGCCGGTGGAGATCTACGCTGCGGCACAGCGCCGCCAGGACGACAAGGTTGGCCCATCGAAATCGCCACATTGTCGGAGAGCGAAAAGCCGCTGCGGATGTTTCTGGCCAACTGCGCCGTTTCCAGCTCCGGCGATCTGTATCAGTATTTAGAAGTGGGTGGTGTGCGCCGCAGCCATGTGCTTGATCCACGCACCGGGCTGGGCGTTCCCGGCCCACGCATGGTCTCCGTTATCGCCCAAACATCTGCCGAAGCCGACGCGGCCGACACGGCCTTATGCGTCTTATCCGACGAAGCCGCCTTAGCCGTCGCGCAGAAACTCGGCACGATCAAGGTGCGTTTGGTAACCGTCACCGGACAGGGACAAAAGGCCAGCCTCCAGATCAATATGACACCAGACTTCGTGCCCTAATCTTCGAAGGTCGCTTTTTATGTCGCGAGAATCCCGCCTGGCGTGTACACGCAGTCACTTTACGGGGCTGGGGGTGCTGAAGGGGCTTCGTCGACTTTGAGATTGGCGGCGTCGCCAAGCAACAAACGAATGAATTCGACTTTCGGCTTTTGTTGACCGACCATTTTCTTGCTGGTCAAGTGATCAGCCAGGTAACGCTGGCTCTCTTGTTTCTCCGGCAATTTGAAACGATCGCCCTTTTGCAGAATCGGTAGATGGTCTTGCATGGTACCAAAGCTCTCGGTTCCAGCGGCTTGACATGGAAACCAGAAGCCATGTCCGTCTGCGTCTTCCAGGTAAAACTCGGGATAACAATGACCGGGGATCCAAACGCATCGAGCAGGTACGTTGCTCGCCCGACACAGAGCCACAAACATGCTGGTCATCTCTTCACAGTCACCCGCCTTATCGCGCAACGTCTTGCGGGTGTCCTTCATTTCACCTTTGGTGTACTTGATATTCTCGCGTACCCAATCGTAGATCAGTTTCACATGCTGCCAAGCATTTTCAGGCTCCTGCTCAATCAAGTCGCGCGCAATCTTGCGTACCTCCGCATTGGAGGCATCAATGAAAGGACTGTTGCCAGTGAAGTGCTTGACCTCGCGCGACAGTTGTTTGTTGTTAGGAATCACCAGCGAACTGGGATCGCGCGGGCCGATAATGTGCGATTTGGTAACGCGAACCTTCAGCGTGCCTTCGGTTGTTTGAAAGGCAGGTATGCCAGGCGCCGTCATGACCAGCTGCCGATTGTTGCCGGGCAAGTCTCGAAAGGCATGCTGCACACCCGAGGGCATGTTGGTTTCTACGATCTCAACCTGCTGCTCCGGCCACGTCGTTGGGAACACAGTGGTAGCCACTGTCTGAACCAACGCCCCATCACGCGTCGTCACACGCAGACCGATCGACATTTCAATCACACGCGGCGACGCATATTCAAGCATTTGAACTGCAGGTGGCTGATCTGCTTGTACCGCTTTATCCGCGGGCTTCTTACGCTGAGCCCATACCGATGATGCATCAAGCAGGCTGAACGTAGCCGCCAAGAGGCACGTACATACAGCTTTGGTCGATCGCCATTGAGTTAAAATCACGCCAGTCACTCCGATGCCCATACACAGTGCGATACCTTGGAATTACAGTGGCCCTATCTCTCTATTTTCCTTGGCCCGGCCTGGGATTGCAAAGCAAACCAGACCAATCCCAGGTGTTTCGAGGCGGTTTATAGGGG
>JADLDX010000224.1 GCA_020846515.1 Pirellulaceae bacterium | reverse complement strand
GTATCGGATCGAATTTGTGATCGTGACACCGCGCGCAGCCGACCGACAGTCCCAAGAAGGCGACACCGGTAGTGGCCACCATGTCATCCAGTTCATCATAGCGGGCGGATTCAAATTCGTTCTCGGTCAATTGAGTTGGAAACGCGCCGCCACCGAGAAAGCCGGTGGCCATCCAAGCCAATGGTTGGTCAGGTGCCAGTTGATCACCGGCCAACTGCCAACGTACAAATTGATCGTAAGGCATGTCGCTGTTAAATGCCTGTATCAGAAAGTCCCGATAATGGTAAGCGGTTGGTCGGTCGTAGTCTTGTTCGTATCCATGCGATTCAGCGAAGCGAGCCACATCCATCCAATGCCGAGCCCAACGTTCTCCATAGTGCGGGCTCATCAAGAGATGGTCGATCAGTTGCGACCAAGCCTGATGGTTTACTTGATGATCTACTTGGTGATCTGCTTGTTGATCTTTTTTGGGTACGATTGGCTGTTGTTGGGCTGTCAATCGCTGGACCCAATGTTCCATTTCCTCTGGAGTAGGAGGCAAGCCTAATAGATCGAACCAAGCGCGGCGCACCAAAATCCGCGGATGAGCGTTTCCATTGGGCGTCAACTTCTGCTGCTGCAGTTTCTGAAGAATGAAGTGATCAACTGGAGTTCGAGCCCAAGCGAGCGGTATGTCTGCGTTAGATGGTTGAGCATCTACCTGCGTCCAGCGTCCATCAGCAATCGATTGCAGTTCCGGAGTCAGAGCCAGCTTCTGAAACGACCAAAAGTTCTTGCCGACTTCCACATCCATGCTCTTGGGTTCAGCGTGGCCGATCCCTTCACGCGGATCCGGTGCACCCATTTCTACCCAGCGTACAAAGTCAGCAATGATCGGATCAGCCAATTTACCCTTAGGTGGCATCTCGAACGTTTCGTGGCGTAGAGCGCCGATCAGTAGACTGTCATCCGGTTTACCCGCCACCACAGCCGGTCCAGACTCTCCGCCTTTACGCAGCCCGTCTCGCGAGTCCAAGAGTAATTGTCCGCGTAGCTTGCCGGAGGCCGCCGCCTGGGCTGAGTGGCAACTGTAACACTCTTTGACTAACACCGGCCGAATCTTTGACTCAAAGAAATCCATGGCCGCTCGATCGCCAGTAGTTGGCGGTTCAGCGCTGCCAATCAATGGAACGCATAAAGCCAGGCTCAGGCAACTGATGCAAGCCACCACAGCGCGATGATTCATGGCACAACCAGGAGGGAATGGAGGGGGTAGGGCAGTCGCGAGTGTTTCCAAAAACTAAACACTTAGATGCGTCTATTGTAACACCGCCGGAGTGCGCTGATGTGTAGCCACCCGTCGCCAGACGGTCTGTAGACGAATCGCGGAGCGATTCGTCTACAGAGGAGTCGCGGAGCGATTCGTTTACAGTCGCCAACTTTATCAATAGCAACTAAGATATTGCGGATCCGTTTTGCGAAGCTTTCCACATTATTGCGAATCTTTATCCGATGACCCAGTCGCCCGATGACACAGTTTCCGAGCCAACTCTGCGTGAAGTACGCTATGAATACACGCCTCGACTGCCCGAGATTTTAACTCACTTGCGTGCATCGATCTTGGTCACGACCTATCAGGCGGGCAAGCTGTTGGTGTTGGGGGCTCATGAAAATAAACTGACGATTTCGTTTCTCGATTATGATCAACCGATGGGTTTGGAAGTCAGCCCAGAACTCATCGCTATCGGTACCCGTCGTCAAATGCACTTCTTGGTGCCCGCGCACGAAACGCAGGGACCGGATAGCGAGCACGATGGTTGCTTTGTCCCACGCAGCAGCTATTACACCGGTAGCATCCATGGTCATGATCTCGGCTGGGGCAATGAGGGATTGTGGATCGTCAATACGCTCTTCTCTTGCCTGTCGACGTTGCACGAGGACTATAGCTTCGTGCCGCATTGGCGGCCACCGTTCATCTCTCAGTTGATCGATCAAGATCGTTGCCATCTGAACGGAATGGCGCTGGAAGCTGGGCGGCCCAAATACGTGACAGCCATGAGCGAGACGGATTCGCCGGCCGGTTGGCGTCCCAACAAGGCAACCAGTGGCGTAGTCATGGAAGTGCCCTCGGGTGAAGTAGTCTGTCGTGGACTATCGATGCCTCACTCACCACGTCTGCATGCCGGTCGATTGTGGGCTTTGAACTCTGGGTATGGTTCGCTCGGTTGGATTGAACCCAATAGCGGCCAGTACCACCAGGTCGAGGCATTGCCTGGGTACACGCGTGGTTTATCGTTCTGCGGTCAGTTTGCGTTTGTGGGTTTGTCGAAGATTCGCGAGACTTCGGTGTTTGGCGGAGTACCAATTGCGGAGCATCGCCATGAACTGCGCTGTGGCGTTGGCGTGATTGACCTAACCACGGGTCGTACGGTAGCGGTTTTTCAGTTTCACTCAGGTGTGAGCGAGATATTTGCGGTCGAAGTGCTGCAAGGCTTTAAAAATCCGCTGATCGCTGGAGCGGCGGTCGATCGACATGAACGCGAAGTCTGGATCGTACCGGCAGAGAACATGCCGCGTCCGAAGCCTGCTAGTCGCTTGCCGATCTTTGCCGGTGAGACCGCGGCAGCGCCCCCCGCAATGGTTAGTGGAAATTTGGGCAGTGCAAGTACCAGTAGCCTTTCAAGTAACGCCGCTGCGACGCAGCTATCGTTGGCAGAAGCGATCGCGATCGCCCGAACTTTTCATGCCCGCGGTCAACTAGAACAAGCGGCCGACAGTTATGAGGCAGCCATTGCTCTAAGTAAAGCGTCTGCACCGCTATTGGTCGACTTGGGCAACCTGCGACAAGACCAGGGCAACCAACCAGCGGCGCTCGTATGCTATGAGCGCGCGCTGCAAGCTGACCGCTTCTGTGTGGCCGCGCTGCAAAATTTGGGCTACCTGTTGTTCAATATGGGTGAAGCGGAAAAGGCGCATGATGTCTACGAGCGATTAATTGAGCAAGACCCATCGCCACTTAATCGGCTGCTCGCCAGTTCGGTCCTGCCAGTGGTTTACGATTCGCAAGCGGACATCGACTATTGGCGAAATCGTCAAATGCGTATTCTGCAGGAGCTGAACGCCACTGGTGGTCAAGCGGATGCGACCAGTACACTCGTACCGACCGTCTTTTTTGCGGCTTATCAAGGTTTATCCGATCGACCTTTGATGGAGATGCGTGCGCGCGCTATCAAAGGACGCGATTTTACGCAAGCTATTCCCCGAGGCCCGAGACCCGATGGACGTCGTCGTGTCGCATTCATGTCGGCTTACTTCCGAGATCACACCATTGGTCGATTAAACATTCAGCGTCTGGAGCAGCTAAGCCGCCAGAACCTGCATTTAACGATCATTTATACTGGTGGCGCTCGCGACGAGATGGTGGATCGTTTCGAACGAGCAGCCGATCAGTTCGTGCAATTGCCGCGCGATCTTCCCACCGCCATCGATACACTAGCCAAGTTGGACTTGGATTTATTAGTGCATGCCGATGTGGGTATGGACGCGCTTACACAGACGCTAGCGTATTCTCGATTCGCCCCAGTTCAGGCCACCACCTGGGGACATCCAGATACCACTGGCAGCCAAACCATCGACTATTTTCTCAGCAGTGAAGCACTTGAAAGACCCGACGGCGACCATGATTACACAGAGCGTTTAGTGCGTTTGAGTCGCTTGGGGATCGACTACCAGCGACCGGTTTTGGCGGCTAACGCGAAGAGTCGCAGCGAACTAGGCTTGCCGGTCGACCGACGCTTATATGCTTGTCCCCAGACGCTGTTCAAGTTTCATCCTGATTTCGATGAAGTGTTGGCCGGCATACTCGAGCAAGACCCGCAGGGTGAGTTGATCCTGTTGGAGGGCCGGCTACCGGAGTGGACTCATCGGTTGAGGCGTCGGTTTCGTCGAACGTTACCGGATCAGGGATCGCGCGTCCGATTTTTGCCGACCTTAGCGCGGGGCGACTTCTTATCCTTGTTGGCGACTGTTGATGTATTATTGGATCCGATGCACTTTGGCGGCGGCAATAGTTCTCTGGAAGCCATCGCGGTGGGAACACCGCTGGTGACTCTAGAGGGTCAGTTCTTGCGCAGTCGCATAACGAGCGCCATTTACAAGCAGATAGCCTATACGGAATTGATCGCCGAGAGTCCCAGCAGTTACGTTCGCCTGGCGGTGCGTCTGGCCAACGATCTCAGTTATCGATCCATGGTTCAGCAACAATTGCGTCTCGCGACCAGTGGACTATTTGACGATCACACCGCCGCCGGAGAGCTCGAGCAATGCCTGCTGGGCATGCTAAAGTAGTTCGAACCGGCGTCTCAACTAGTTGATATATCAAGTAATAGACGACTTCCAGGCCGGAATCGTATTGCACTCGTTTAACAGCAATACCGTTCAACGAAGCACGTAGCCGCGTCTCTCCGAGACGCGAGTCCTGAGCCTTTTGGTGAAATTCGCGAGTCTCGGAGAGACTCGCCTACGTGAAAACGCCCTTCATTG
>JADLDX010000223.1 GCA_020846515.1 Pirellulaceae bacterium | reverse complement strand
TTTTCTGATCAGTAAAAGTCGGACCAATGGATTGATTGGCGAACCAACGGCTGATATTCGCTACACCTACGGCCATGGATTTTCCATGTTGTTCCTCAGCCAGGTGCTCGGCGAAGAAGGCTACGAAGATCGTCGGACGGAGCTGTTGGACGTGCTCAATCGCGCGGTCGACTTTTGCGCCAAAGCCCAAACATCGGCCGGTGGTTGGGGCTATGTTAGCGCTAAAGATGGTGCTAACTACGACGAAGGTTCGACCACGATTACGCAAGTGCAAGGTCTGCGGGGATGTCGTAACGCCGGCATCACGGTCCCCGGTGAGATTATTGATCACGCCATTAAATATATCTACGACTGCAAGAACGACGACGGCGGCATCAGTTACTCCAGCAAGCAGATGGGTACCTCGCGACCTGCCATCACCGCTGCCGCCCTGGCCGCCCTGTTTAATGCCGGTGATTATGACAGCAAGCATGTCCCGCAGATGCTAAAGTACACTCGTGAGATGTTGCACAACTTGACCGATGAAGGGGCTGCCTTCGGTCACTGGCACTATACCTATCTGTATTACAGCCAAGTGGTCTATCGCCAGGGTGATCAAGAGTGGTTGCCCTACCGCGATCGCTTGTATGAACGTATCGTTTCCGAGCAGGAAAGCGACGGTTCTTGGAAAGGCCAAGTGAGCGAAGTTTATATTACCGCTTGCAACTTGATCATGTTGCAACTCGACCACGGCCTGTTACCGATTTATCAGCGATAGTCTGGTGAGCGGGTTGCCGGAACGGGATTGCCGGAACGGGATTGCCGGAACGGCGCTGGCGCTTGTTCCGGCCTACTTATCTACTTATCTTTGAAATCTATTGACCTATGTCTGATTCTAATGATGTATCGCTGCGCGACTTCCAAGCCTTGATCCGTCAAATGTATTTTGAAAAGGATGTGGAACGCGGGATCGATGGCACGTTCATGTGGCTGATGGAAGAGGTAGGTGAGTTAGCCACGGCCTTGCGAAGTGGCTCGTTGGAAGAGCAGTCGCTAGAGTTTGCCGATGTGATCGCTTGGCTGACCACGATCGCCAACGTCGCGGGCGTAGACCTGGCCGCCGCCCTCCAACGCAAATACGGCAGTGGTTGCCCAGGCTGCGCGCATTTGGTTTGCACTTGCGACATCAATGAGAAGCCGTAAGGAGTAAGCAGTAAGGAGTAAGCCTCAAATCTTACTCCTTATACCTTACTCCTTATACCTTACACCTTACTTCGCTTCCCAGCGTACGGCGTCGGCGATGACGTGGCCGTTGGTACCATCGGTGCGAATTTCGACCCAGCCTTTCTTGCCGGCTTCGAAACGGAATTCGCCTAAGTGTTCTAGGCCTTTAGCTCCCTTGGGAGCGCGACGTTGATTGACGACGACTTTGGTTTCGCCATCTGCGTGATGAATAATGACCGGTACGTTGGTAGCGCGATTGCCGTGTGCACCGTAGGTGATGGCTACTTTGTACTTGCCTGCGGTTTTTAGGTCGGGTGTATAGCGGGCTCGCTGCTCGCCTTTGGCCGTGTCGCTATCGTGATGGTAGCCTTGCATGACAAAGCCTGGCGTCGAGCTGCCTTGACTGCTGAAGCCCGTCAGATCGGCTTCGGTATCATCCACGACGATGCCGCCTAACTCTTGCTTAGTCACCGAAGGCAGATCGACGATTGGGGGCGAATCGAAATCGAGCACTTGTCCGTCGGCCACTAGTCTGGCCTTCAGCTTGTCATAGCTCAACTCTTGAACGCTGGTCTTGGCATCAATGGCCATGGAGGCAGCGGTGGCTGCGCTTTGTCCCAGTACCATGAAGACCGGTTCCATGCGAATGCTGCCGTAGGCGATGTGACTGGCGCTCAAGCAGACGGGGACCAGCAGATTGGAGCATTGATCCGCTTTCGGATGGATGCTGCGATAGCTGACCGGGTAGGGTCGCGTGCCAACTTGCACATCACCTTCGTTGCGCACGAAGCCTTCCGCAGTTATATAGCGCTGAATGTTGTGCGAGTCCATGTTGTAAGCGCCCATGCCCACGCTGTCTTCGATGACTTCTTGGCGTTTGCAGTTCTTTTCAGACATGACGTAAGGCCCGATCATCCGTCGAGCTTCGCGTATGTAGAGTTGCCGAGGCCAGTTGTCGTTGTCAGTGAATTCGTCTTTGGCCAGAGCGATATTCTGGAACACTTGACGGATCTGGGGTGGGACGCGCTCGTGATTGGCTAGGGTCCACATCAGACCCTTTTGCCAATCTTCGTGTGCCTTCCAAATTCGCTCACGCGTGGCGTAGTCGGCTTCGGGGTATTCCCAGTTCATCCCAATGAAGTCGGTTGAGATAGCGAAGTTATTGTTGGTGTCCGTCTTGCGATTGGGCATCCATAGTGGCGCCCATGGAATGCGATTGTCACCAGCTTCGAAGTTTCGCAGGAGGAGTTCGAACCAGACGGGGTCGTAATTGGCCGGCTTGGTCCAGGCGCGACGATTCTCCGGGACATCGGTCGTGCACATGCGGAAGTTATAGGCTTGCACCTTATTATCGCCGCTGAACTCTTCGCCGGGCCATTGGGTACCGATGCCTGGCAGGACGCCGCTGGACTTGTCGCCAGGTTTCACATACGGGTCGACATTTTTGGAGAACTGATGATGGATGCTGCGTCCGACTTGAACGCCGTTGAGCGTTTCGTTGTAGACCGAGTTGGCTTCGCGACCGACGTGATAGCTGACGCCGGCCAGTTTCAGCAGATCGCCTTCATAGGAGGCGTCAATAAACATACTGCCGGTGAACTCGCGACCGCTTTCCATAACGATCTTGGTAATTCGCGTGCCTTGTTTGACGACACCCTTTTTCAGGTCCAGTCGTTCCCCCTTGATGACTTGAACCATCCGGCCTGCTTCGGCCAGCATATCATCGTAGATTTCTGTAGCCGCATGCGGTTCAAAGGTCCACATGGTTTCGGCGTCCGCGCCGCCATGTTGACGGGTAGCCATATACTTGTCGCGAGTCTCACGCGTCCAGCGTTTGGGGTCTTGGTAATACTTGTAGACGCGACTATAAAACTCGCGCGAAACACCGCCGATGGCTCGTTTGTTGCCGATGTCGGTGGCACCCAGTCCGCCGGTGGTTAGTCCACCCAAGAATTGAGTGGGCTCGATGAGGATCGCTTTCTTACCCATGCGGGCTGATTGAACGGCAGCGACCACGCCTCCGCTTGTGCCGCCATAGATGACGATGTCAGCGCTACTGTTCTGAGCAGTTACGATGGACGATGCGCTCAGGCTTAGAACCAGAGCGAGTGCTAGTAGAAAACGCATGAGTGGGCTCTGTGGTGCAAGTGAGTTGTGGGGGGAGCGTGGGTTAGGGGCGACCACGACCATTGTAAACAGCCGCTTCAGTCACGACCTTATCCATATAAATATCGTGATGTTGCATGGGGATCTCGGGGAAGATCTG
>JADLDX010000222.1 GCA_020846515.1 Pirellulaceae bacterium | reverse complement strand
TTATCATCATTGATGCCGGCCAGCGAGCGCCGATAGAAGTGAGCCAGCACGCTGCTGCCCAGTTCAGGGGCATACCAGTTTTCTTGGATGTCCGTACCGGGCAATGTAATGATGGTTCGGTTTTGATCGCCCTGGTCTAACTTTTTGAACCAGCGCTGAACGCTCTCCTCCAGCGGTTGACGCAAATCCCCGAAGTTGACGATGATCGGGGCAGGCCTCACATCCAAGGTGATCCAAACGGTGGCTCGGCTATCGACCGCGCTGATGATGCGCGACAAGACCGTCTCGATGTCGACTCCCGAATTGGAGGCGTCATGCATATGAAAGGGCTGGCCACCCATCGACACCAGCTGCAATTGAGTCGTATCGCCCTGCCTGCGTGTAACGCTGTAGCCGCTCAGAAAGAAGGCGACGAGGTTGCTCTGGGGTCCACCACCAGCGATCTTTTCATTTCTGAATACAATTCCCTGATCAAAATACTTTTTCTGCCAATCGTCACCCGCCAAAATGTTGTCAAGCATCAGCGGCACCGCCGTAGGATCCTTGAGTAACTGGATGTTGCGACTGTTGGTAGCGCGAAATAACTCTGGCGCTTTCGCGCTGTACGGGTTTTCCGAAAGCTCGGGCGCATCATACTGCGTGGGTATGGCCACCAATAAAGGTAGCAGTGGCTGCGATTGGAAAATGTGGCGGATGTACCAAATGATGCCCAGTGAGATGGCGATGGTCGCCAGAACCAAGAAGACGCGCCGGCGTACGCCATGGATAACGACCGGAGCATTCTCAGTGCGCATCCAGTCACGTTGGGCAGCCTGGCTGGCACTGCTGGACGCTCTAGTACCTGGGGCCGGTGATTTACTGCGCCAGCCCTTGTCCGCATGCGCCGGCGAGCGACTGGTGGGCGGTACATTCTGATCGGCTGACTGCGGTCCTGGATTAGGCAGCGCCGCAGGTTTCTCAGGTTTGTTTCGACGAGAAGGTTTAGGGTCGCTGCCGTCGCGCCAATCAGCCATTTGGGAGCACTCACCGAGGGGCTATATCTTATAAGATAGATCGCCCCTCATGATAACATGGAATGCTGCCGAGTTCCCAAAGCTCTTGGCTTCGGGAGCTCAGTTCTTTTCAACCAGGCCAAGTTTCAAGGGCTGGCTGCGGCTGGTAGCGAGCGTTGAAAGGTCATCTAGAGCCAGCAGCAACCGTCTACCGCCACATTCGCTGATGCGAGCAAAGCTCTGATGCCCAGTGGCATCGACGACCACCATGGTCCAGCCTGTGTTGAGCTGGAACGAATCGGGCAGTTCCACTAGTAATTCACCCAAACTACCTCGATACTCGACCACCTTCGCGGTAATCAATCGCTCAGGGTTGATAATGCGATCGAGTTTGCGTGGCTCTTGACTGTCAGTGGCCTTTGTTTGGGTGGCCTTTGGTTGAGTGGCCTTAGGTTGAGTGGCCTTAGGTTCTGGGCGTTTCTCGGCTGACACTGTGCGCAGCTCACCCTTGTCGCTCATGCGGAATTTAGCCGGCTGAGCGACCACCACTTCCGGCGTTTCGACTTCGCCGTAAGCGAATTGATCCTGGTCATCCGACAGGTGATAACGCAAGGCGGATGTGCCGATCTCTTCGGCCCCTTCGCCCTCTGACTTGCGTGGGGCTTTCGGCGGTACTGCTCCCTTGCCCTCTGATGCTTTTTCCTCTTCGTCGGGCATGTTCAGTTCTTCAGGCTCATCGGCCTCTGGCGTGGGCAGCTCTTCGATCGGGTTCGGCTTAAAGCAACCACACTTCTTCATCACGGCCGCAGCGGCACAACGAATATCTTGCTCAGGCTCTTTGTGACAACCGTCCTCTACGCCATACGCAATATCATTGAGCTTCTTGTACAGGTCTTCTGTGCAGCAGGTAGCCTCGCATTGCGCTCGGCATTGACTGCAGTTGGAAATGGTTTTGTCGATGGCTTCCACAGCCGCCATGCGGACATCTGGATCGCAATCTTCCAAGGCGGCGATGAAGGCTTTCTCGACAGCCTTATCTTTGTTGTAACAACCGCAGTTAACATCACCCAAGAATTTGATGGCCTTGATCTTCTGCTTTTTCATGTCCTGTTCGGCTTTGATCTTCGCCGCAGTCTGAACAACAGCAGGTTTATCAGCCGCCAGGTTCGCCGGATCTGCCAGTTTCAGAAGGGGTGGCTTCTTTTCCAAACCAGGGAAATTGCCGCGACGATTTAAGGCGGAGTCGCGGAGTCTGGCACCCGTCTGAGGAATTCCCAGCTTTTGCCAAACAGTGGTGACTGGCGTCCCCGGGGCCACACAACCGCTTACGGTTGCTGTCAGACATGCCAGGATCACGGCTCGCGTGGTTGCTTTAATCGGGCACTTCATCAGAATTCTTCCTGAAACTAACTCGCGTGAGAGTAGTAGTCACATCACGAAATGTTAATGGCTGCCTTTCCATGACAGCCCATTTTCTGCGATGCGAAATTTATCGGAATCCCAATCAAACACAGTGCGATATTCTTTTGGCGAGCCTCACATACTGCCTAAGCTGCCGCTCAAAATCAATTGCTAGAATTGGGCGCAGCCTAGCCTACTTTGCCCAATCCCTAACCTAATTCGCCTGATCCGAAGCGCCGGGAGGCTTTGGAAGAGTTTTGAGGGCAACATTAACTGCTTGATGAGCCTTTTGCTGGTTTCCGGCATAATCCTCGCTCATAGCAACAATGGTAAGGCGAGAAGGGCTTGCCTTGAAGGCACTTTCAGAATCAAGGACAAACTCCCACTCGTTGTTCTTCGCATTCAATGAGCCTTTTAGTTCTTGATCTTTTTCATCAAAGTTTAAAGGCTCGTCTCCTGGACCATCTATAGCCATACGCACGCGCGCAATTCCCGACCCCTGGTCGACAGGTCGCATGCGAAGTGTCAACGACTTGCCTTCATAAAGCGTAAGCGTTCGGCTGACAGGCACCGCAGTGTTGTTGGGTTGGACCACGCGTATGTCGGCTTTTTCAGGTGGCTCACCATCGAATATCAGCATTGCGCTGGCCTCGGGACGCTCCGGTCGCGACACTTCCGTGCCATATTGAATTTGTAAACGCAGCTTGCCGTTGAGTTCAGTTCGGAAACCACTGCGAATATCGCTGGCCGTGGCCGCCACCGAAAACCCGTCGCTCACTTCAAACTCATACAAGTATTGACGGTCTGCAGAAATTGGTTGCGATGCCACCAAGGTCGAAGTGGCGTTGTCTACCAATTGGAATACGGGCCGCACGTTGTTGGGCGGGACATCAATGCGGGCATTGAAGGTTAAGCTATCGTAGCTAATCAGCCCCTCTTCATCATTCATCGGAAAGATAATCTGATGCATCTCCTCGCTCTGGCGAGTAACCGGCTTACGGCTGACAGTTTTACGATTGCTCGCATAAGCCTTAATCGAGGCAGGCTCCAGTGCGGCCAAGGAAGCGTACTGCTGCCGAGGGCGTTCATCGCCGACGATGTAGGCGACAGCGCGTGGATAGCCACCAATGGTCAAATAGGCTACCAGATCGCGGAGTCGTTGCTTGTCGCCACGACGTATCAAACTGATCTCATCGGGCTCTGACATCTCGCGCGTAAAATTGACAGGCAGAGCGACCGCGTCCATCGGTCGACCTTGGATATCCGTGGCCTCGACTTTGATGGGTAGTTCTGCATGACCAAACTCGTCCCAAGCCCCAGGCGTAGGCTTCACGGCCAGCTTCAGGTTCGGACCATCCATCGGTTCGATAACCAGGACCTCACTGGTTGCAGGGTGAGCACCATCGAGTCGACAGAAGTTGGCGTGAATGGGTTTGTTTCCCAAAGGTTTGTCGTCGGGGCCCAATTCTTGGACATGGAAATAGAGCCAGCGATACTCCACCGGCAATAAAGGTTCGGGCTTCTTGGTGGCGTTGTTGACCGCAGGTGCGGGCTGAAGTTCCATGCTTTGCGGCGTCCCACGGCTGACGTCCGCCGGCGGCAAGTCAATCGGTTTGGAAACAGCCAGTGGTTGAAGGCCGTCAAGTACCGCGCCAGGCACGTACGGCATCAACTGGTTCGAGCCCGTAGGCACTGCCTGGCCCGAAGATGCCTGGCCAGTAGTTGATGCAGGACCGGCGAAGGAAACGGCACTGGCCGGCAGCGCATAAAGCGTGGTCACGCAGCGCTTGGCCTCACTGGACAGATTGGTTAGGGCAAATTCGTATCGACTCTTAGCCCCTTTGATGGCCATGATCTTAAGTGCATGTCCCCAGTCCAACGCTTGCACGGCCGCGCGGCGCTGGCCACTGACTCGCGTGACATTTAGTTCTACGGCGTTTGGTTGCTTGGGCAAAATGTTTAGTCGGGTCACTATGGCAGACTCGGGTGCCTGGTTATCAAGCCGTGTTTGAATCTCGACGCTCAGGGGCGTTTTAAGTTGGCGGCTATCAACTTGCGTTGCGCACCTGAGTCGCACGGTCCGGTTCGTGACCCGCACCCGCAGTGGCTTGTCGCCCAATAGCTGCTGCGGGTTATCTTGCATAGTACTGATGGTCAAGCATCGATTGGATGGCAGTGCCGTATTGGTCAGCAGCTTCCACGACAGCATGACTTCATCTACCTCACTGCCATCGGCTCTCTGCACGATCAGCTCCAAGAGCATTTCGCTTTGACTACGAAACGGCACGTTGGGCGTTTGATCATTGGCATCTACCGAATCGGTATTGGCCACAGTGACAATAATGGCGCGAGACAGGCTGGCTGGTACGACGATACCTGCCACTGCCGAGGTCGCCGGCCTCTCAGGAAACAGGCTCCGCAAGCAGCTCACATGCCATTGACGCAGACGCATCGCTTGGGGGCTAAGAGCAGCCAGGTTAGTAGAGTTGGTTGAGCTAGCTGCGCCAGTTGAGCTTGTCGGGGCCAGCGTTGGGTTGTCCGAGGTAGCGGCTGCGAACTCCTGGCACCAAGCCAGCATCGAGTCCTTTTCGGTGTAGCGCCGTTGGCTGGACGAGTTAACCAATCGAGTGAGGTTACTGGCGGCGGTGAACCAGGTTGACAAGGTTGTAGCGGAATTCTCGGCAGTCACACTCGGTAGGGGTCCACGCGTGATTTGATCGGCGGACTCATCGGGTTGATTGATCGATAGCAGAGGTTTAGCTTGCAGCGTTTGCCAGGCTCGCCAAATCGCTTGTCGATCGGTCACATCCAAGAGTGGAGTTTCCAGCAACTGCTGCACGAGTCGTTCATGTACCCAGCTCAGCTTGGGTTGTTTGGCGTTTAAGATGGTCATGATTTCGCGTCGTGGGAGTTCCAGTTCGGCGCGTAGGAGCTTGATTCGCTCGACAACTTCGCTGGCGTTGAAATTGACCAGGGCATCTTGCTCGAGGGCTGATGTGTCTTGCGGGAGGGCGTCATGCAACTTGATTAGCTCGGTAATCAGCCCGTCAAATTTTGGGATTGCCGATGGATTAAGCCGACTCCAGCGAGCCCAATCGGGCAGCGACGCACAGGCATCGGCGTAGATCCGATACTGGCTGCGCAAATTCTTCCACCGCTCCTGTTCGGTTTTCGGCAGTTGCTCAATTTCTTCCCACGGCCCGCGCATGACGCTGTTATCCGCGAGGAACTCGCGATAGAGGCTCAGCAATCGATTGGAAGCCAAGGTTGGTGTGCTGTCCGGTACGGTGTCTTGGGAATTGATCACGGCGGCCAACTGCTCCAGTTCGACGAGCCTGTCCTCGACCGATCGACCACTGGTGACTTGGGTAGGAAAATATTGCCGACAAAACTCGCGTTGATGTTCTTGCCATATATCCGGTGCAAATTGGGAGGGCGACCATTTAGAGTCGGGGGCTTGCAACTGATCGCGAACTTGCCAGTACTTGAGCAATGGTTCCAGCGGTTGATTGGGCTTGGCCAATCCATCTGGTGACGAGCCGTCCGCGATGGCACCGCCCTGCCCTGTAGCGCTGGCTGGTTGATTGCCTGGTTGATTACCAGATTCATTACCCGCATCGTTGCCGACCGGTTTGGTGTCATCAGCTTTATCGCCCGTTTTATCGCCCGTTTCTTCTGCTTGGGAACTAAGGCGGGCCAGCATGACGTTTTGGGCCACATCCCAGAGGTTCACTCGGCCGCTGACTTCGTCTGGTAGGCAGACGCCATCATCGCCAGCGCGCATCAGGAGTGGTGTTTGTTCTTGATTGGTCGCGCGACTGGCATAACGTAAGACTCGATCATAGAATTCTGCCAGTGAGATGGCCTTATCGCTTCGGTCAGCCGTGTCGTTGCTGTTTTTGTCCATGGCAAACTCACAGGCACTTTGCAGAAGTGTGCGTTTGCGAAGGTGGGAGACATAGGCTGGCTGATAATCGGCTGCTGCGCACAGCACCCAGAGATTGCGACCTTCGACAGGTTTCAATTTGGCGCAGGTTGTTTGCAGGGTACTGGCAATTGGGTTGACCGCTCGACCAATTTGCGGCGCATAATCCAGATCACAGATATCGGCCAGGACCAATATGTTTTGGGCCGGTATGGCTTGCAGTCGGCGCAGTAGGTTTTCAATGGGAAAATGTCCGATACCGCTATTGGCATCGGACCCTGACTCGCCCAAGAGCAAGCTCAGGTTGTATTGGCCGTTTGGATTCTGGTCGACTTTGGCTTGTCCGCGCAGTTGTACGACTAACGTGTCGCGGCCGACCAAGTTTTCTTGCTTCAACTGCTCAGCCAGTTGACTCAGAATATTGTTCATGCGGCTTTCGCTGGAAACCAAAGCCGGGTCGTTGGCAAAGAGCTTCAGGTCCACCGCATGCCAGGGGATCAGCCCGCGCTGGGACTGCAATTGGACGAGCTTCTCGGCTTCCCAGACCGGGTAATGGGGATTGGGCAAACGCTGGCCATAGTCTTCCACAGCG
>JADLDX010000221.1 GCA_020846515.1 Pirellulaceae bacterium | reverse complement strand
TCATGGTCGTATCGTGCACGAAGTTGTCGCGTGAGCTCTAACCCTCCCTTAAGGGAGGGTCGAAAAAACAGGCGCTACTGCAGCCTGTTTTTTCGGGGAGGGTGCGTGCGCCGCAGAGACGAGTTAGCAGCGAAGTACTTCACGCTTGGTTAGCACGGGAGGCCCCCTCCCCGACTGAGCTGACGCCAGTCGACCCTCCCGCTGCTACGCAGCAGGAGGGTTAGTTCCCGCGCCAACAAAAGCGGCGAAAGGCTGTGCTGCCGTCGACCCTGCCGCGCAGTTCTGACATAATAAAGGCCGGCGGTCTCTAAAAACTTCTTCGCGGTCACGATTTGAAAAGGTGAATTTGAGCATGGCAGTGGACCGGTCCGGGGAATTATCCAGCGAAGTACGCCAGGTTCTTTCAGGCGTGCGCGGCCAAATTCGCTGGCGCATCCTCGTCGATGGCCTGCTGCTGGCCAGCCTGTGCGTTCTGCTCCTGTTTTGGGGCGGTGCCGTTATCGATTATCTGCCCGTTAAACTGGGCTCCAACGAAACACCACGCTGGCTACGCATCGCCCTGCTCACAGCCATGGGCGGCCTGGTGGCCTGGGCTCTGCTGTGGCGGCTGGCCCGGCGATATCTGGCGCGGCTGAGCGATCGAAACCTGGCGGTGCTGCTGGAGCGACACTTCCCGCAACTCAATAACGAACTAGTCACCGTCGTCGACTTGACGGATAAATCGCCGGACGATGTCTCCAACCCAGTGGCCTATCGGGCCATGCTGACGCGAGTCCAACAGTCGGCCGCGATGCATGTGTCAAAACTGGATACGGGTCTGCTGCTGAATTGGCGGCCGGTCTGGAAATTGAGCTGGGCTGTCGGCTTACTGCTGCTGTTGACGGCCGGTGTGGCGATTGCCCAGCCCGGTTGGTTGCGATTGTGGTCAGCCCGTTTGTTTGCCCTGTCCGACGAACGTTGGCCGCGCCTGGCCCGTCTGGAAATCGAAGGCGTGCAGTTGCAGTTGCCCGCCTTTACTGGCCAACTGGCCGCCGATCGCGTGACGATTCCTTTCGTCGATAGCATCGTGCGCGTCCCGCGCGGTGGCGCTGTCACATTAAATGCCCGAGCCGATACCAGCGCTGCCCTGGTGCCTGAACTGTGCACGCTTTTTTACCAAATGGGCGATGGCTCACGCGGCCGCGCGAATATGCGGCGACTGGGGGCTTCTTCTACGGGTTGGCAACCGTTTCTGTTAGATGGTCCACCTCTGGTGGATCTGACCAGCGATGTCATGTTTGATATTGTCGGTGGTGACGCACGCTTAGATGACCTGACTCTGCAAGTGGTCGACCCCGCTGTCATCACCAATATGAAACTCGAATTAACTTACCCAGCCTACTTGCTGGCCTCGCAATCCAACTTGCCCGCCACGGAACTGCTAGAGTTTCGCTCGGGTGTGCGCATTCCCGAAGGCACGCAAGTGAGTTTAAAGGGAACAGCCAGCTCGACGCTGAAGTCGGTTCAATACGTCGTGCGTTCGACAGGCAGTAATCGAAATCGCGGGCAGTCAGCCACCGCCCAGCCACCGGCATCCGGCGCCAATAACACAGACAGTGCCAGCGCAGACGATGCTGCCGCCCTGCTGGCGGCAGCGAACAAAGACGAGATCCAGATTCAAACTGTCCAGCCGCAGGACAAAGCTTTTGAATTACCGCTCGGTATCCTGCGCGACACCTTAGTCATCGAGATCCGTTTGCTGGATCAATATGGTCTGACCAGCGACCAGATACCGCGTTATGTCGTCGCCGTCACTGAGGATACTCTGCCGGAAGTCGAAGCCAAGCTGGTAGGGATCGGTACGGCTGTCACGCCCAAAGCCATCTTGCCCATCACTGGTAAAGCGGTCGACGATCATGGCCTGGCCCGCGTATGGGCTACGATCGTCGTCAACGAACAACCTCCCGTGGAACTGGATGTGGCGGTGGATAGCCAGGGCAAGATGGATCCCAAAATCGATTTGGTACCGCTGGCGGAATCAGGGCAATTAAAGCTGGCACCCGATTCAACACTTGGCCTGGCGATATCAGCCACCGATCGCTTTGACCTCGACGGTATCAAGCACACGGGTAATGGCCAACCCATTCAATTGGCGATCGTGACCGAAGATAAATTGCTAGTCATGTTGGACCGGCAAGAGCTCGAGTTGCGGCAGCGTCTGGAACTGATCATCAGCGAGCTGACGCAGCTGCGCGATGTCTTACGCGAGCAAGGCGGTGTGACTCAACCCGCTGCACAAAATATGCCTCGCAATCTACCGCGTAATCTGCCGGGCCACCTGGATCGCCACCTGGATCGCCAAATCAGGAACAGCTTCGTGCAAGAACCAGGGCCTGCCAAGCCACCAGCCGATCAGGCGGCAGCCACACCAGTAGCACCGGGCACACCAGCCGCTACACCTGAACCAGCGGACAATGACGCGGGTGATAAGCCCGATCCGGAGCAGATGCGACGGCTGATGCTGCTGCGCGCCCAGCAAAGTGTCTTACAGGCTGACAAATCCCAACAAGAGTTGATCGGGGTAGCTGGACGAGTGGAAGAGATTCGTTTGCAACTGGTCAACAATCGAATTGATAGTGTCGACCGTCAGGCACGCTTGCTCGATCGCGTCTACAAGCCTCTCAATGAGATGCTGGCCACGGAGATGGAGTCGTTCCGCAATCGCTTGAGCCAATTTCAATCGGCGGCCATGTCGCCGACCGGCGGTCAATCGCAAGCGGCCACTGCAGCCGAAGAAAACGAACGTGTCCTAGCGGCGCTGAACGCCATTGTCGCCAACATGCTCGACCTGGAATCATTCAATGAGATCATTGATCTGGTGCGAGGTATACTGGACGATGAACAGAGATTGTTGGACGAGACTCAAAAGAAACAAAAGCAGGGCATTCTCGACCTGCTGAAATGAAACTCGTACTGAGCCCCCATTGGGCTGCGCTAGATCGCTGGAGCCATGCGATGAACATGAACGCCTGTTGGATGCAAGCTTGCCTGTCGCTGCTGGTCATTGGGTATGGGCTACCTGCCCAATTCAATCAGGCCCAAGATCCATCGGCACCCGCGTTGACTTCACCAGCCGAAGCTCCAGCTAATCCGCTGGCTAGCGAGCAAGAGCAATTGGCTAAACGCTTTCAGAGGTTGGAAGCCTTATTGCTGAAGAGTTCGGAGATCGAATCGGCCAGCAATCCCACGCGAGCAGCATTGCTGCAGCAAGCGGCCCAGTTGGGCAAACAAGCCCAATTGGCCGAACTGCTCACCCGCGCTGCCAAGAGCTTGGAGAAGAATCAATTCAGCCAGGCGGCCGAAGATCAAAAGGTCAGCCGCGATAGCCTCAAACGCTTGCTGGAGTTGTTGCAAAGCGAGAATCGGCAAGACCGCGTTCGCCAAGAACGCGATCAAATTAAGAACTTGATCGAAGAGACCGATCGATTGCGCCGCCTGCAAAGTGCCCTCCGCGGTCGTACCGAAGGCGGCAGTCAGACCGAAAAGGCCGCCAGCGACCAACAAAAGCTTGCCGAAAAAGCTGGCCAAATCGCCGAACAATTGACGCCTAAAGACGCGAAGTCGGAAGAAGACAAATCGGACGCTGGCAAATCGGAAGAAGGCAAGCCAGAGGATAGTGAGTCCAAAGATGGTGAGTCCAAAGATGGCAAAGCCAAGGACGGTAAGTCTGAGGACAAGCCCAGCGAGGATGGCAAGCCGAAGGACGGCGAGGCTAAGGACAGTGAATCCACGGACGGCAAATCCAAAGATGGTAAGTCAGAAGACGGTAAGCCCCAGGACGGTAAGCCTCAAGACGGTAAGCCTCAAGACGGTAAATCTGAGGATAGTAAGGACAGTAAAGACGGTAAGCAGGGCGACGACAAACAAGAGCCTAAGACTGATAAAGATAAAGACGACCAAGGCAAACCTAAAGATTCAGACGGTAAGCCTTCCGATAGTAAACCATCGGATTCAAAACCTTCCGACAGTAAGCCATCGGACAGTAAACCGTCTGACTCAAAGCCCAGTGATTCAAAGCCCAGTGACTCCCAACCATCTGAATCACAACCCAGCCAGTCACAGCCCGGTCAGTCACCCTCAGAGCCGCAGCCGCCACAACCGCCCCAGCCCAAGAGTCCCACAGAACGCGCTGCCGAACGGGTCAAGCAAGCCCAGCAGCGCATGCAAGAAGCGCAAAAGGAACTTGAAAAGGCAGAACGCGACGGAGCTGTGGATAAACAACGAGCTGCTGAGCAAGAGTTGCAAGCGGCCATCGAACAACTGGAAGAAATCCTACGTCAGTTGCGTGAAGAAGAGATCGAACGCTCACTGGCCGCCCTGGAAGATCGTCTGCGTCTCATGCTACAAGCTCAAAACAAAGTACTCGATGAAACCAAACGCTTGCAAGAAATTGCTGGTGGTGGGACCGATCGACAAGTTGAAATTCGCGCCAGCAACTTGGCGGGCGATGAACGTAAAATTCTTAGTGAAGGGCAACGGGCACTGTTGCTGCTGCGCGACGAAGGCACCAGCGCCGCCTTCCCCGAAGCGATGACCCAAATCATCGGCGATATTCAAACAGTCGTCGATCGCTTGACCAAAGCCGACATCGGTAAACTGACCGTCTCGATCGAACAGGAAATCGTGACTTCACTCGAAGAAATGGTGGCCGCTTTGGCCGAAGTCCAGAAGGACAAGAAGCAACGTAAGCAGCAACCACCATCGCCTGGTCAACAACCTGGCGGCGAACCGGGTGAACAACCGCTCGTCGATCAGCTTGCCGAAATGCGATTGATCAAGACCCTGCAATTGCGCATCAACAAACGCACGCAAACATTGTCCGAAGTCTTGAAGGATCCTAACGACGTGGTCGGCCAGGCAGATGCCGAGGACATTCAAACGCAACTGCGCGAACTGTCTCAACGCCAATCCAGTATTAAGCAAGTCACCCGCGACATCGTGACCGGCAAGAACCGCCAGTAACTCGTAGCCACCGTCGCCAGACGGTGGACTTGCGTAGCCACCCGTCGCCAGACGGTGGACCGAGTAGCCACCCGTCGCCAGACGGTGGAATCTTCTGGACGCGAAATCCACCACTTGGCAGCGGTGGCTACAGAATCCACCGTCTGGTGACGGTGGCTACGTAGCTGAAATCCACCGTCTGGCGACGGGTGGCTACAGAATTCACCACTTGGCAGTGGTGGCTACACCAGGCTGGTTATGCGCAGATGATGATCGGCATGCACGGTGGCGATGCGACCGCTGGCCAGATGGATATCCATGTCGCGGGCCAGGGCTGGCAATTGAAACCGATGGATCTCTTTGTCTTGCTGGTCGTTGAAGAACAGCAGCCAGCCGCCGCTGCTGCCACCGGAGACAGCCATGATCGTGCCATCGGGTAAGGCTTGCAGCCGCCAAATCACGCCACCTGGTATGCCATCGCAGATGTGCGTCTTGAGCAGCTTGCCATCAGCATAATTGAAGCGCAACATCAGCGGTTCGTGCACGGCACCCAGCGGATTGGTGGCCTTGTGCAAACCGCCGGCACACAACTGCGCGCCCGACGTTGGCATGGCCAGGCCACGAATACCGCCAAAGTCGACGCGCTGTCCACCTTCATACGTGTGCAGCGGCTTGGCATCAAAACTTCGCTCCAGTTTGCGAGTATCGAGATCCCACAAATGCAGCTTGCCAGTCAAATCGCCGGTCAGTAGATGTTTGCCATCGGCATGAAACAGCACGCTGTAAATGTGTCGTTCATGTCCGGCCAACTCGGCTACCTTCTCACCCGTCGCATTGTACCAGACGCGAACCACTGCATCATTGCCAACCGAGGCGATCAACGCTCCATCCGGACTGCGATCGATGGCTCGAATCCACCCTTGATGCGCTTGCACCGTCCGCTTCGGTTTGGGCTCGGCGTCCAAGATGGGCCACCACATCAACGTGCCTTCGCAACCACCTGAGACTAATTCGTTGCCATCGGGCGAGAACTGCAGCGCGTGCACCCAGCTCTCATGGCCTTTAAAAACAATGCGACCACCCGTGGCCAGATCCCAACGCTGTAGCTGAAAATCTTCGCTGCTGGTCACCGCTACCAGCCCAGTCGGACTGATGCGCGTGGCCAACAGCGGACGATCGTATGTCCAGTCGCCAGTGACCTTCGTCTTCTTAATGTCCAAAACAACTGGCTGCGCTGGTGTAGCAGGTGCTGGTGTAGCTGGTGTAGCTGGTGTAGCTGGTGTCTGGGTAGTAGCTGCTGGTTGGTCGGGCACGATGGGTTACACCAATACCTTCCAAATGGGCTTGGCCGCTGGATCAGCCAGAGGCAGCTCACGGCCATCGACCATCAGCGATTGTTCGGAGTCAACGCCCACGGCTTGTAGATAAGTATGGAACAGTGCGCCATGGTCTACTTGTCCGTCGACCACTTCGGTGCCCTCGGCGTTGGTGGCACCAAAGGCGGCACCGCGAGCCACCTTGGCTCCGCCCATGACGACCGTCCAAGCTTTGGACCAGTGATCGCGGCCATAATACAAGTTAATGTTCGGCGTTCGGCCAAACTCGCTCAAGACAACGACCAGCGTCTGCTCCAAGAGCCCGAGCGTGTGTAAATCCGATACCAGCGTGGCGAACGGTTTATCGAACTCGCCCAGTTGTTCCAGATGGAAATTGAAGTTCTCGTTGTGCGTGTCGTAATTGGAATGGGTTACCTGCACGAAGGAAACACCATTGGACAACAAGCGTCGGGCCAACAAACATTGGCGGCCGAAGTCGTTCTTGCCATAACGTTCTTGATCGCTGGCGGATTCTTTGTTGACATCAAACACATCGCGGCGTTCCATCAAACGCAAGGCTTGCTCGTAGCTATGTGTGTAAGCATCCGTGACCGCAGTGCGACCACGCGAGAGAAACTCGGCATTGATGCGCTCGCGAAATGTGTGGCGTCGCTTTTCGACTTCATCGGCCATCCCATCGGGCTTGGCCGAATACAGCGGTGGCTTTTGGCCATCTAAAGCAATACTGTTAAAGCGCGGCCCGAGATACGCGGACTCGTTGCCGCGACCACCGCCACCGCCGGGTGTGATCAAAATATGTCCGGGCAGCGATTGCTCCTTTTTCGAGAGCATCATGGCGGAGACGGAGCCGATTTGCGGGTATTCGGCCGCCGGGGTCTGACGGCGACCAGTCATCATCAAGTATGCGCCTTTGCCGTGATCATCTTCGGCGGTGTTCACACCACGCAACAAACAAAGATGATGCATCTGCTGGGCTGTGTATGGCAATAACTCACTGATATGGATGCCAGGCACACTGGTGGGAATCGCGCGGCAGGGGCCACCGGTTTTGGTACCGGGTTTGGGGTCCCAACTCTCCAATTGGCTGAGGCCACCATGCATGTTGAAGACCAGCACGCGCATATCGCGAGCTTGCAAGGCCTCGGCGGCTTGTCCTTGGGTGAGCCAACCTAGACCACCCACGACAGGACCGGCCAGCGGACCGCCAGTAATGGCACTACCGAAGAGGGTACCGCCGGCCAATGCGCCTAAGAAGCCGCGTCGACGTAGGACATGTTCATGAGTGCCACAAGCGTAGGTTGCGCGTTGCATCGAGCGATCCTCTAACGATAAAAACGAAACTCAACACTCGTCAGGATGGCCCACACCATCTCTTGACTCACCGCGGCTCGAGCATCGCCTGCTCCAGCCAATTGTTCGCTGACCAAGGCCATTTCGCTGGGCAATGGATCGCGAGCCAACAACGTATTGTAAAGATCCATGGCGGCTGCCGTGTTATCTTTCTGCGCTATGATACGAGCGGTAATGTTCTTTCCCTCGGGGCCAGAGCCATTGGGCCCGGACCATGGAAAGACCGAACCGCCATTGGCCATGAACAGCGCTTGATCGGGCGAGGCAAAAAACTCGTCCGCCGTTTGACCGACGCCCGAAGCATAGAGACCGGCAAAGACGTCCACGTTGCCGCGCAGTTTATCCGTTGCACCTAATACGGCTTTGCGAAGTTGACCAGCCTTAGCAGCAACTGCTTCCGGCGCGGCATCAGTCGGTAGTGGAGCTGTCTTCTGCAGTTCAGCCACTTCGGCCGTCACATAACTATCAAAGATGCCGGTCACGCGCAAGACGCTTTGGCCCATTTGCTCTGGTGACAACGCGCGCTGACGCCCAACAGCCAATTGCACTTGCTGGTCCTCCAGGACTGTGTTCCACGCTTCGCGCGCCTGACCGATCAGTTCCTCCAGCCGAGCGGTTTGCAGCTCGCGTTGCATTTTTTGAGCAGACATAGCTTGGTGATGCGCAGTGCGGGCTTGATCTCGCGCAGCGCGAGCGGACTGCAGTTGCGTGACCTGCGCCGTCGCCGCAGCGACCGCTTGTTCATGCTGGGCAATGGTAGCCGTCAAGCCCAAGGTGGCGCTGTTCTTATTGGCCAACGT
The DNA here is from genome assembly GCA_020846515.1 of Pirellulaceae bacterium. Classification (GTDB taxonomy): domain Bacteria; phylum Planctomycetota; class Planctomycetia; order Pirellulales; family Pirellulaceae; genus Aureliella. Next base: position 4,168 of record JADLDX010000221.1, on the reverse strand, counting down.
CTCATTGATCGTAGTGGCTGCAGCCTTCAAGGGTTCGGGCATGGTCACCAGTCCAGTGGCTTTTTCAAGCCCGGCCAACGTCTCACGCAACTGCATCAATTCGGACTCATGTTTGACCAGCAACTGCCGCGAGCTCGCCAGCTGGGCTTGCGCATCGGCTTGTAGCTTATTGCCGGCCGCCAGTGCGTCGGTGGCTTGTTGCAGTTGTTGGTCAACTTCGGGCAACTTGCTTTCCAGTGATGTTAACTGGGCTTCCGATTGAGAACGCAGGTTCAGCGCAGCCCGCGCCTCTTGGACGGCTTGCACCAGCTTCAAACAGTTGTCGGCGCGCTCGATCTGCTGTTCAAGACTCACGACGCGCGCATGTTTGACTGCCCAGGTTTGACGGGCGGTCGCGTAGTCGGTATCGACCATGGCCAACTTCTGCTGCTCGACATCTAACGCGGAAGCCACTTCCTTTACTTTCGCGCGCGGTGCGTCTACGGCCGTCAAGGCGACTTCAGCGGCCGCCCGAGTATCAGTGGCAGCTTTCTCGAGGGCAGGCAACTCGGCGCGAGCCGTATCGGCGCGAGTCTTGGCCGTAGCTATGGCCGCTTTTAACTCAGCGTCATCGGCGCCGGTCAGCGCGATGGCTTGTTGCAACTTGGCTTGCGCCTCGTCCAGCAGCGAAATGCGGCTAGTTGTATCTTGTTGTTTCTTGGCCGCTGCACTGTGAGCGGCTTGTGCATCATCGCTCTTCTTCTTGACATCGACGAATGCGGCTTCGGCTTTGTCCAATTCGACGCGAGCGGCATGGCGTGTGGCCTGGGCCGCTCGCCATTGTGTATTGATGGTTTCTAGCGATTCTTCGCTGGCTTTGTCGACCCCTTGAGCTTCGTTCAATTCGGCGGTCAGCTTTTCTTTTTGCGATGTCGCAGCTTGTGCGATTTCCGCCAACTCACCGCTGCCCGCTTCGACGGCAACTCCAGCCGCGATCGGCCACGCGCGCAGGTCAACATCGGCAGCGCGACCGTATGCCTGGCTGAGCATGATCTCTTTGAGAAACTTGTCGTAGTCGTATTGCAGCTCAATGAGCGAAGTGGTGAGCAGTTCCAGCAACTCTGGATGTGAAGCCGGGTTGTCGGCATGATGCATGTCCAGCGGGTGCACCAATCCGCGTCCGAAGGCGATGGCCCACAATCGATTGGCAAAGTTGCGAGCCAAGACGCGCGCATGTTGTTTCGTTAGCGATTCGGCTAGCAACCCACGGCGACTAACTAGCGGCGCATTGGGCAGGCCCACAAACGCGCCGGTCGCGGCTGTTTTTTGCAAGCGGACATCGGGCTCCAGGTAGGCTTCGAAGATCTCGGTGCTGACGGGCAAGCGCGGTCCAGTTCGCAGCGGGACGCCTTTTTCGAACACCGATTCAAACGGAGCATCCGCGCCGGCCCGTTCGATATACATCTGCGACTTGACGTCTGCGCCTTTATCGTCCTTGGTCGTCCCTTCGGCCAGGCCGCTTGCCGACACAAACGCCAACATGCCGTGATAATCGACCTGTTTGTACTCATCGACCAGCGGATGATTGTGACATTGATTGCACTGCATATCGCGACCCAGCAGCACGCGTGACAAGTCGCGCGTAATCATATGCGGATCGCCACCGCGATCGAGGAAGAACCGCAGAGCGGGTCGCCCGCTGTTGTCCCACCAAGGCGCGGTCAACATCTGGGTAATGAGCGTATGCAGCGGAGTACGTTGTTCGACGGCTGTGCGCAGCCAAGCGATCCACGCATTGCGATCCACCTGCGCGAACGGCCGCCGATGCATAAAGGTCTTATCTAGCCAATCGACCATCCGCTCTTGATGCAGGGTGTCGGTCAAGAAGCGATCGACCCAAGCGGCACGTTTGTCAGGCTTGGGATCGGCTTTGAACTCGCTCAATTCTTCGCCTGTTGGCACTACACCGCGCAAGTCCAATGAGAGTCGACGCAAGAAGATACCATCGTCGGCTGGCCGCGCCGTGAGATGAGGCAAAGAGCTGCCCAGCAATCGATCTATGGCGACATGCAGCGGTTCGGCTGAAGCTTGAGTTGCTGAAGCTTGCGGTGCATCGGTCTGCGCTAGGGCGATGTTCGTCCAGTTCAAGCCAACCGCCAACGAAAACGTCGCAGTTAGCAGGCTGCACCAGAGGATCAATCGCGGCACGAGTCTATCCATGGGTGCTCGTTCCTGAAGGAAATTGGTGGGAGGCCGACCCACGTGAGGCCTACGCTCGGGCTGACGCAAGCCGCAAATTGCGTTGGATTGGCCATGTCCATCGATAACGTCCATGGCACTCAATGTCGGGTAGGCGCCACGCTTGTGGACTCGGGCGATAAACGGGTGGGAATGGTGGGTAAAATTTACCGGTAGGAGCTCGCATTATGAGCCGCCCATTGGCAATTTGCAACACGGCGAAACTGGACCGTCTTTTTGGCCAACGGCCATATTCAATGGCATCCAACGCCAACGGGCATTGAATATGGGCTTGGCCCAGCAAAAAAAACAAATCGCGCATACCATTGGTCGCGGGTTTATTTCGATTGCGTCTGTTCGGCGGTCTGTTTGCCGCCGACGGTCATGGCCTTGAGGATAGCGGCGAAGGACTTTTCGTTTTCCTCGAACTTGGAGGTGGGTGAGGTCAGCAGGCAAACGATGATATCCTTTTCGCGTGGAATACCGACCCAGTGTTGAGTGGTCGTAATAGCCCCTTGGCCATCGATCGCTCCGCCATTCCCTTTGCCTTCCACGATCATCCACATCGCTTGTTTGTTGGCGACCGATTTCACTTCTTTCGCTCGGATCGTGCCGCCCAAGCTCTTCTCCATCGCTTTGGCGCTTTCATCGACCAGGAACCTCGGCTCGTAAGCCTTGCCGGGCTCTTGCACAAAAACAACTAACGACGCACCTTCGGAGGCTGAGTAGGCCGCGCGAGCCACGCCGGGCACCGTGTAGTCTGCCAACCGAGCCTGCTTCCAAGGGGCACCAACGGTCAACGAGAAATCGTACTTGTCGTCACTGTATTTAACGCCCGCTGGTTTTTCTCCCGCTGGTTTACTGTCAGTATCTTGAGCGGCTAGAGTTGACAGCGCTTGAGGCGCTACCAGGAACATGCACAGGAACAGCCGGCTTAAGAGAGCCATTGGGCGGGTGAACAAGGCTCGGACGAATGCAGCGTGGTTCATAGTTGCTCTTGCAAAATAAGGATGGAGATTAGTTGGACAGCGTCACTGTAAATCAGCCGCTGGGCGTTAGTCGCGGTTTTTTCAGCGAATACCGTGGCTAACGCCAGTACGGATAACGTTTATGAAAACCGTGGCTAACGCCAGTACGGCTGATGTTATGAAAACCGTGGCTAACGCCAGTCGGCTAATGTTTGTGATCTCAGGCGAGATCGGCTGCGAACGTGCTAGGAACCGCTGCTAAGAACCTCTGCTAAGAACCTATCGTAGCCGCCTCAATTTTATGCAGCTATATTCTATGCAGCTAAACTGTACTCGAGCATACCATCGACAAACTTTTCTCACCGTCCTCGCCCGGCTAACTGCCTCTCCCCACCTCATTTGTGTTAGGACCATCATGCGTTCCATCTCGATGCTTCCGGCTGTTTTGTCCATAGGGCTCACTGGGCTCATGTGGCTCATGGGGACGTTAGCCCAGGCTGACCAAATGCCGCCCAAGGGGCCGTTTGTTCATGGGTACGCCAGTGCCGTAAGTATCGCGCAGGGTGAATCGATCGGGTTGCACTTGTCGAGTAGTTCGCCGAAGGTCTCGATCGTCATCGAACGCGTGGGTGGCACTCGACAAAAGGTATGGGAACAAACTGACGTCGCCACCTCCGTGCAAACCATACCAGATCGCGCCTCGTCCGATGGCTGCAAATGGCCTGAAACCGTAAAGGTGCCTACCACGGATCAATGGCCCAGCGGCTACTACGTCGCTTCGCTATCCGCCCAGCAGGATGGGCAGGCCGCCAAAGGTTCGCTGTTCTTTATCGTGCGTCAGCAAACGCCGGGCAGTCACTCCAAGATACTCTTGCAACTATCAACCAACACCTACAACGCTTACACCAATTGGGGCGGACACAGTCTGTATGGTTATCACGATCGAGACGGTATCCAAGGTCATCGCGTCTCCTTTGATCGAC
>JADLDX010000220.1 GCA_020846515.1 Pirellulaceae bacterium | reverse complement strand
CGAAGTACGCCTGCGGCTGACTGTTAAAGGATTTTAGGATCATTCATCATGCAAAGCGCTATCACGGTATCGCTCGTTCCGGAGGCTCGCCAAGGCCCTTTCGTGTTTCATGCTGGATTGGAAGATGCTTGTCGCCGGGCGTCGGAATTGGGCTTTGACGCGATCGAGATCTTTCCGCCCTCGGCCTCGGCGCTCAAACGCGATGAGGTCGCGGCTTTGCTGGCCAAGTACCAGCTTCGACTGGCCGCGGTCGGCACGGGAGCAGGCTGGGTCCGCGAGCAATTAACGCTGGTCTCACCGGATGAAACGGTGCGTGGGCGAGCCGTTGAGTTTGTGCGCGCGATCATCGACCTGGCCGGTGCTCTAGGGGCGCCTGCGATTGTCGGATCGATGCAAGGCCGCGCCGCCAGTAGCGACGAACGCAGCGCCACCCTTGAGTTGTTGGGACGCACGCTTTGCCCGTTGGCCGAACACGCCCACGAACATTACGGTGTGCCTCTGCTGATCGAACCGCTTAACCGCTATGAGACCAATTTGCTGAACGAAGTACCCAACACCGCTCAGTGGTTGACCACGTTACCCTCACAAAACTTGCGGATTCTCGCTGACCTGTTTCACATGAACATCGAAGAAGCGGACATGGCCGCATCGATTGTCGAAGCCGGCGCGCTGATCGGGCACGTTCATTTTGCTGACTCCAATCGTCAAGCCGTTGGGTTGGGGCACGCGCCAATCGCAGACGCAGTAGCTGCACTGAAACAAGTCGGCTACCAAGGTTACTTGTCCGCCGAAATCTTTCCGCGCCCCGATAGTGATACCGCGGCACGCCAAACGATTGAGAGTTTTCGGAAATGCGTTCCTAGTTCCTAGTTCTTAGTTCGTTGTCCTTTGTTCTTAGTTGTTGGTTCGTTTTGGGGGGCTCATATGCTTAAGAGTAAGTTAATGCATCCGGATATTCTGAGCGTTATTGGCCGCTGTGGTCATCATGCCAAGATCTTGATCGCGGATGGCAACTATCCAGCTTCGTCAAAGATTGGACCACGAGCCGAGTTGGTTTGCTTGCAACTTTCTCCGGGCATTCCGACGGTAGCGCAAGTCTTAGAGGCCATCTTGGACGCTCTGCCGATCGACTTCGTCAACACGATGGGTATTGATCCAACCGACCCATACGCCAGCGCGGGCGATCCTCCGGTGTGGGCCGAGTTCCGGACGATCCTCGCCGGCGCGGGCTGCAAAGCCAACTTGGAACCGATCATCAAGTGGGAGTTTTACGATGCGGTCGCTTCCGACGATCATGTGCTGACGATTCAAACCGCCGATCAAGCGCTGTGGGCCAACCTTTTGTTGACGGTCGGCGTCCGCACTCCATAATCACTGCGTATAATCGCACCCAGAGACGAAAAGGGGTCTGACCCCTTTTTATTAACTAAAACTTGAATCGACTTGTGAGTTGAACAACATGCGCAGCATCATGCTTTGGCTTGGTCTCTTGATCGCAGTGGCGCCGGCGGACGAACGGTCCGATTATGTTCGCAATCACTACACCAAGAGTGAAGTGCGGATAACGATGCGCGATGGCAAGCGACTTTTTACCGCCATCTTTGCTCCAAACGATCTTGATCCACAAAAGTCGTATCCCATTCTGTTCACCCGCACGCCGTACAGCGTCGGCCCATACGGTGTAGACAAGTACAAGCCCATTTTGGGACCTAGTGTGGAGTTCGAGAAGAGCGGCTACATCTTTGTCTTTCAAGATGTACGCGGGCGTTACATGAGCGAAGGGGAATTTGTCAACATGCGGCCGCACATCCAAGGCAAACGCGGCCAGCAAATCGACGAAAGCAGCGACACTTACGACACCATGGATTGGTTGGTCAAGAATGTACCGCGTAACAATAGTCGCGTCGGCATGTACGGCATCTCCTATCCGGGCTACTACACGTCGGCCGGAGCAATTGATTCCCATCCTGCCCTGGTCGCCGCTTCACCCCAAGCGCCGATCGCTGACTGGTTTTTTGACGATTTTCATCGCAACGGTGCGTTTGTGTTGCCGATGGGGTTTGGATTCTTCTCCGGCTTTGGCCAACCGCGACCAGAGCCCACGCCGATCGCCGCCAAAGCTATCGAACCGCCCACGCGCGACGGATACCAGTTTTTCCTAGACCTTGGTCCGCTGAGCAACGTAGATCGCCAATACTTTCATGACGAGATTGGTTTCTGGAATGACATCGAAGCTCATCCCAATTACGACGCCTTTTGGCAAGATCGCAATCTACTACCGCATTTGAAGAAAGTGGGTTGTGCTGTGCTGACTGTTGGTGGCTGGTACGACACGGAAGATCTCTATGGCCCGCTGTCGACCTACGCGGCCATCGAGGCGCAGAATCCCAATACGGAGAACCGGTTGGTCATGGGGCCTTGGTATCACGGCGCTTGGTCTCGCGATGAGGCCCGCACGTTGGGGCAAGCGGATTTCGGTTTTGCAACTGGTCAGTGGTACCGCGAGCATGTGCAGTTTCCGTTCTTCGAGTATCACTTGAAGCAGAAGGGTGAGTTGGGACTGGCGGAAGCCACCGTCTTTGAAACCGGTGCGAACCGCTGGCGTCAGTTCGACCAGTGGCCGCCCAAGTCGGTCAAAAAGACGAAGTTTTACATGAGCGAAAATCACTCGCTCTCGACCACACCGCCGACCAAGTCGGGTGACGATGCGTTTATCAGTGACCCCAGCAAGCCGGTGCCTTATACGCAAGAGATCACCACGCGGTGGGCGCGTGATTACGTTACCGAAGATCAACGCTTCGCAGCCTGGCGTCCCGATGTCTTGGTTTATCGTGGCCCAAAGTTAGAGGTGTCGCAAACGATTGCTGGTCCCATAGACGTCGATCTGTGGGTCAAGAGCACGGGCAGTGACGCGGACTGGATCGTGAAGATTATCGATGAGTTTCCTGGTGAACCCATCGATGGCACCAAGTATGTCGAGGAGCCGGGTAAAGCGGTGTTGAGTGGTCGTCAAGAGTTAGTGCGGGCGGGGGTTATTCGAGGGCGCTTTCGCGATGGCTTCGATAAAGCTGTGCCGATGAAGCCCGGGGAGCCAACGCGCGTTCGATTCGAACTAAGCGACATCATGCATACGTTCCGTCCCGGTCATCGTTTGATGATTCAAGTGCAAAGCACTTGGTTCCCTTTCATCGATCGCAACCCTCAAAAGTTTGTGCCCAACATCTTTCAGGCTAAGCAAGAAGACTTTATCACCGCTACGCACTCGGTGTTGCGAGCGCCTGAGATGTCCAGTCACGTCAGTGTGTCTGTGATGACAGAATAAAAAATGTCACTCGGAAAAGTCATCATCGTGGACGACGAGCGGTCCATGGGAGAACTGCTGGTCACTGACTTACGCCTTCGGGGCTATTCACCGTTGGCGTTTACGGCGGCTGCGCCAGCCCTTGAATATGTGCGGGCTCACCCGGTCGACGTAGTGTTGACCGATGTGCGCATGCCGGGCACTGATGGCCTGGAATTGTGTGCTCAATTGCACACTCTGTTGCCCCACCTGCCCGTCATCGTGATGACGGCATTTGGCAGCATGGACACGGCGGTCGCCGCGCTGCGTAGCGGGGCTTACGATTTTCTGACCAAGCCCATCGAATCGGATCTACTGGCGGCGGCGCTGGATCGCGCCATCCAACATCATCAATTGCAAGACACCGTCCGCCGATTGTCGGAGACGGTCGATCACAATCGACTTTTCGGTGAACTGTTGGGCGATAGCCCGGCCATGCAAGCCATCTACGCCCAGTTGGCTCAACTGGCAGCGACAGATACTTCCGTATTAATCACTGGTCAGAGCGGCACGGGCAAAGAGTTGATCGCTCGCAGCATTCATCGGCGCAGTCGCCGCGCTTCGGCACCCTTGGTGGCGGTCAACTGCGCGGCGCTACCGGAAATGCTGATGGAGAGCGAACTGTTCGGGCATACCAAGGGTGCCTTCACCGATGCGCGGGGCGAACGCAAGGGTTTGTTCGTCGAAGCGCACGGCGGTACGTTGTTTTTGGATGAGATTGGCGAGCTGCCACTATCGATGCAAGTCAAACTGCTGCGGGTTCTCGAGCAACGCTCGGTTCGTCCAGTGGGTAGCGATCGCGAGATACCCATCGACGTACGATTGATTTCAGCCACCAATCGCGATCTGGAATCGGCCGTAGAAAATCATACTTTTCGTGAAGATCTTTTCTACCGCATCAATGTTATTCAGATTGAGTTACCACCACTGAAGCAACGTGGTTCAGATATTCTATTGATTGCTCAGTATTACATTAAGCAGTTTGCAGAGCGTATGAACAAGCCGGTGACCGGGTTGGACTCGGCGGCGGCCGAGCGACTGCTCAGCTACGGTTGGCCGGGCAACGTGCGCGAGCTGCGCAATGTGATCGAACGCGCGGTGGCACTGACGCGAACAGAAAAAATCATGGTCACCGATTTGCCTACCAAGATACAACAGTTCCAAGGCGGGCAGACCATGCTGGCCGGCGACGATCCGAGCGAGCTCGTGCCGCTGGAGGAAATCGAACGCCGCTACATCCAACACGTGATCCAAGCCACCGATGGTAACCAGTCGCAAGCCGCCCGCATCCTAGGTGTCGACCGCAAAACCTTGCATCGAAAGTTGAAAGGCCAGTAGTTCTCGCTCCTGTTTTGGGCCACGAAGTCGGAGAATCGTGGACGTCCTTCAACTTTGGATTTGCTCGCTCATTTGTTACTCCTGTTTTTGACCACGGATTTCACGGATGGCACTGATGAAGAAAAATATCTGTGTAATCAGTACTATCCGTGGTTCAATTCTGATCCTGCTTTGGACCGATGTTTAACCCCCGCCGACGGCGAGAACGGTGAACTGCGTATAACAAGGATAAGTCGATCAGCACGCCACTCGCTTCCATTCCAGTCGAGAGTTCTTGAAATTGAGTAGAAGTGCTAGTTTGAGTTCGGTGATGTTCAGGTAGCCAATCATCTGGGCAAAGTGGTTATCATTGAAGGCCGACGCAACCTTTGGGTCTACAATCACGAGATCGTCAACGATCAGATCAGGGATAAGTGTTCCAATGAGTTGATCGTCATAATGGACTGGGAATTGTCGCTGTTGTTCGACCTTGTGGCCTCTCTTTGTCAGTTCAATAACCAAGGCTCTCTCGTAGAGCTTTTCGTCCAGTCCAGGACGAAGTTTGTTTAAAACGGTCATTGCCGCTCCGATAATTGCCTCGCTTAGTTCTTTGTGGATTAGCTCGCTCATTTCGTACTCCTATTCTGGACCACGGATTTCAGGGAATTCACTGATGAAGACCAATATCCGTGCAATCGGTGCTATCAGTGTTTTAACCGTCGGCTATTCCAAGTTTTTAGTGGTCAGTTCAGTCATTTCGAAATCCAGATTTGAACCACGGATTTCACGGATGGCACTGATAAAGAATGATATCCGTGCCATCGGTGCGATCCGTGGTTTAATTCTGATCCTGTTTGGGACCACGAAGTCGGATGATCACCGTGGGCTAATCCCAGTTCTT
>JADLDX010000219.1 GCA_020846515.1 Pirellulaceae bacterium | reverse complement strand
GTCGAGGAGTTTGAGGCGATCGATAATGGACGCCACGAGTTTGAAGCGTCGCAGTTACGCAATGAGCGCAAGAAGTTGGAAGAGTCCAGTGACACGATTCGCGACTTGAAGCAGATGGTCAGCAAACTGCGCGCAGAGGCTGATGGATACAAGGCCGATCGGGATGCCCATATCGCCAACCGCACGATGCGCCAAGGAGAACTGCAACAAGGGGAGCGTTGGTTGGCTGCTGCCCGTTCACGCTTGAAAGCTGCCGCAGATGAGGGGCGTCTGGCTGTAGCGGAAGTGGAATTCGAAGCCTTGCGAGAATTGGTGGGCCAGTCGCTGACGCTGGACAACGTGCTATCGCTACCGGAAAGTTTTGAACGCCAACAGCGGCAGTTGTTCGATCGATTGCAGGACAGTTTGGTTCCAGTGGCCAGAGAACTGACCAGTGCCATGACCAGGTTCCTCAAGAAATTTCCAGACGAACATACCGACTTGGACGCCCACGTCTCTTCGCTCTCTAGTTTCGCCGCACTGCACGCGCGTATTGCCAGCGATGATTTGCCACAACATGAAGAGCGATTCAAGAAACGGTTGAACGAAAAAGTCTTGCATGAAATCGGGCTGCTGCACGGTGGTCTGGAAACGGAACGACAAGAGATTCGCGACAAGATTGGTCAATTGAATGTGGCGCTGAATCTATTGCAATGGAAGCCGGGAACGTACATGCAACTGGAACCCAGCGATGTCCAAGACCGAGAGATACTGGACTTTCGCCGTGATCTGGCCGGTTGCCTGTCAGGCACATTCGATGGAACGCCAGAGGCCAATGAAGCCACCTTTGTTCGCATTGAGAAGTTGGTGGAAAAACTGCGAGATGAAAGCAATACACGTTGGCGAGAGAAGGTCGTGGATGTTCGCAATTGGTTCTCCTTCGCCGCCCGTGAACTAGTGGCCGAGACCGGGGAAGTCCGCAGTTTTTACGATGGTGGCACTGGTCAATCCGGCGGCGAAAAAGGCAAATTGGCTTTCCTGGTGCTGGTGGCTGCCATCGCGTATCAATACGACTTGGAGCCGGATGCGGAAACCAGCGATCGCTTCCACTTTGTGATGGTCGACGAGATGTTCTCGCGCAGCGACGATCAACACGCAGAGTATGCGCTTGAGTTGTTCGAGCGTTTCCGATTGCAATTGCTGATCGTGGCGCCCCTGGACGCCAAAGCCCGCGTTACCGAACCCTATGTGGGCACTTACTTGCACGTCGTCAAGAACAAAGACACGCATCGCAGCGAGTTGCTTTCGATAACGGCCGAAGACTTGCATCAATCCGTAGAACGCATTTGATTACACCGGATGAAATTCGAACCAAGGCCGCGCGACTATATCCGCAAGTCGTCGCAGCCTGGCTGCGCGATGAAGAGATCTTTCCGCGTCTCATACCGGCCAATCTCGAAACCTCCAAGTTGATAAGTGAGGCCATTACACAGCAGCAGGCACTCAGGGCTCATTCGAAAGCCGCCCGCGGGTATGGATATTCGCTGCGCATGGAAAGCCGACGATCGCGCGATTACGGCGAACAGGATTTTCCTACCGCAGTGATCTTTGATTCGCGCGATGATCTGTTGAAATTGATCGGCAAACTCGGCGAATTCCAACGTCTGACCAAAATGGTAAACGAGATTCGCTTGCGGCAACCGCAATTGAAGTCTTGGACCGAATCGAACTGGAAACGACTGATTGGACTGGAGGGTGAACTGTCTCAGTTACTGGATGTTGTCGAATACTTGCAAGACCATCCGCGCCCTGGATGTTTCATACGCGAACTACCGCTCGCCATATCGACCAAACTGGTTGAAGAGCACACCAATATCTTGGCACCCTGGTTGGACGAACTCTTGCCGGCCGATTGTGTCGACTTCGGTTTCGACCGACATCATTTTGCTGCACGCTACGGCTTTCGATCGGTTGATGATCAACTGTGGATTCGCATCCTCGATCCGACACTGCAAATCGCCCTACGTTGTCCCGGTGGGGAGTTAGGCTTGCCGATCACTACCTTAGCAGCTTTGCCAGTCGAACAGTGCGAGATCATCCTGGTCGAGAACAAGATCAATCTTTTGACTTTGCCTCCACTAGCGAAAACACTCGCCTTAGGTGGCTTAGGCCAGGGCATTACACAGCTGTTTCGAATTGAGTGGCTAAGTAGTTTACCAATCAAGTATTTCGGGGACATCGACGTAGAAGGCTTGCGGATACTAGCCATGGTCCGCGATCGCTGGCCGCAGACGCAGAGTCTGATGATGGATCGCCAGACGCTGGATGCCTACAGTCACCTGATCATCCCCGGCAACCGACACGCACCTGATCTACCTGTGCCTGTCGAGTTAACTCCTGACGAGGCCGCCGCCTTCATCGCTTGTCGCGATCAACAATTGCGGTTGGAACAAGAACGCATACCCCAATTTGTGATCAACCAATTCATCGCTGGCTTTTAGCCTTCTTGTCGTTGCTGCGCAGCAGCAAACTAACCCTCCTGCTGCGTAGCAGCGGGAGGGTCGCCTGGCGTCAGCTCAGTCGGGGAGGGGGCCGGCCTCGACCAATCATGCCTGAAGTATTCCGCTGCTGCTGCTGCTGCTGCTGCTGCTGCTGCTGCTGCGCAGCAGCGAAACTAACCCTCCTGCTGCGTAGCAGTGGGAGGGTCGACTGGCGGCAGCTCAGTCGGGGAGGGGGCCGGTCGTGCTAACCAAGGCATGAAGTAATCCGCTGCGAGCTCGCCTGTGCGGCGCAGGCTGGGCGAAGGGGAAACCGGGGCTAACGCCGGCTAACGCCCTGCGGCTGATTCGAAGCTGAAAAAAACGGGGCTAACGCCCTGCGGCTGATAGACTTCGACCCTCCCTAAGCTGCGTTTGGGAGGGTTAGTCCTCGCCTGGCGAATCACCAGGCGATCAATTGCGTCTGGCGGTCAGTTTGGAACTCTGTGCATTGTCTGGGTTGAGCAGAGCACATTCGTCGCGACCATCACCGTCGAAATCGCCAGCGACTACTGTGCCCACATCATCCATTAGGAATACCTGGTCCGTGGCATCGTCGTATCGGCCGTTGCCATTGGAATCGACCAAGACTTGCTTGCCTCGCACGACAGCCATTTCATCAATGCCATCACCATCAAAATCACCAACCAATGGCACATCGCCGGTCATTCCAAACTGTACTTGTTTGTCTATGCCCGGGGTCATGCGGCCATCGCCGTCAACATCCAGCAACCACTTGCCATCGCGATAGACGCCGATGGACGAGATGCCATCGCCGTTAAAGTCGCCCGATAGAGCAATATCCCGCTCGTTACCAAACCGGAACACGTGGTCGATCAAGTCGGCACGGGCCGGGCCAGGCTTACCGCTCTTCATCCAACGCGGATCATCAGGCGCTTCATCAGCCACCGGCGGTACGTTCTTCGGCTTGACGCGCCGACGATTTTCTGGATCTGGCAATCCAGGTTCAGCCGCCAGGGCGCGATCGTCGCCAGACCATCTGCGGCCGAATATGCCCACGTCATCCTTGCCATCACCGTCCCAGTCGCCGACGACAGGTTGGTCACCCTTGTCGCCCATCTTCATCCAGATATCGCCGTCGTCCCACTTGCCGTTGCCATTGAGATCAATGAACCACTCACCATCAGCAAAGAATGCCAGTTCATCAAAACCATCGCCATTAAAATCGCCGGCCATTGGGACGCCATTGGGCACATGAAATGACGTACGACTCTTGTTCAATTCCGGTTGGGGCCCCGTGCTGACGATCGTCCAGCGCGACTCGTGCATGCCTTGCACTTCCCAGGCGAACACGTCCAGCAACTCAGCCTGTTTCGCAATTTCGGCTTCCGTAACTGGTTGGCCACTGCGACTTCCACGCGGATATCCAGCGTTGATGACGCTCAAGTGCCAGGTCGGCGGAGTTTGATGGGCAACTCCAATCAGCGGGTCTACCGGCGACCATGGCGTTGCCCGCCAGAGCAACGGCGGCGGCGCTAGCCAAGACTCCGGATTCACCACAATCTTTTGCGGTGGTGCCGGCGGCCGATCAAACGGTGGCGGTGGCATCGGTGGTTCAGGAGGCTTGGGCGGAATCTCGCTGATCACTTCACTGAAATTATTATCAAACGAATGCTGGTTCGGCTCGACACTGACCAACAAAATGCCGTCGAAGCCTGGATTGGTGGCAGCATCCATCGTCAAGTTTTGCATCAACACGTCGAACTGCGGCGACGTATTCTGCTGGCCTTTATTCACGCTGAAACCGCCAGTTGAACCGGGCGTATCCAGACTGTCCACATAGCCC
>JADLDX010000218.1 GCA_020846515.1 Pirellulaceae bacterium | reverse complement strand
TTTTTATCAGCGCACCCAAAGGGAGGGTTAGTTTGCGGGGAGGGCCAGCGTTGCTAAACGAGCTGCCGCAAGCTTCGGCTGGCTTGAATTAGCCAAGCGGCCGCCTGATCAATTTCGGACTCGGTCGTAAAGCGACCAACTCCAAAACGTAAACTACTGCGTGCCATATCGTCGAGCATGCCCAACGCTTGCAGCACGTGGCTCGGTCGCGGCTCGGCGGAGGTACAAGCACTTCCACTACTAACCGCCAACTCGGGTACAGCCAACATCAAACTCTGCCCTTCCACAGGCCAGAAACCACAATTCAAATTTCCACCCAAGCGCCAGGCCGACTGCGTCAAGTCAGGGCCATTGAGAGTCAGCCCATCAATGCCCGCTTGCAAACGCGCATACAGTCGGTCGCGCAGCAATTCAATGCGAGGCCGTTCAATCTCCGCCTCCTCAGCACATAACTCCAAAGCCCGCGCCATGGCGACAATTGCCGGTGCATTCAATGTTCCCGAACGACGATTGCCTTGCTGACCACCGCCTACGATCTGCGGAGTTAATCGGATGCGTTGATGAGCTCGACGCACAACCAACCCACCAACGCCTTTGGGGCCATAAAACTTGTGGGCCGAAAAGCTAAGCATGTCCACGTTCAAGTCGCGCACATCGACGGCCATCCGCCCGATGGCTTGCGTAGCATCCGTATGCAAGGCCACCTCAAAGCGCGCGCATAGGGCGGCAATTTCCCGAAGCGGCTGAATGGCACCAATCTCGTTGTTCGCCAACATGATCGTGACCAGCGCCGTTTGATGATCGATGGCTTGTGCCAGCTGATTCAGGTCGATCAGGCCAGCATCGCTTTGCCCCTGTTGCTTGACAGGTAACAGCACGACCTCGAACCCCTGTTGCGCCAATCTCTGCAGCGGATCAAGAATAGCTCGATGCTCCGTCACGCAACTGATAATCTTGCGCCGCAACTGCCGAGGATGTAATGCGAAGCCAAACAGAGCCAGGTTGTTGCTCTCGGTCGCACCACTCGTAAGCACCAATTCATCGCTCGCGGCACCTAAGTGCGAAGCGAGACTATAGGTCGCCTGAACCACTTGTTCCGCCACCAGCCGTCCGCTCTCATGGGTCACACTACCCGCATTGGCATAGTGCTCCGTCATCAATGGCAACATGGCTGAAACGACCCGAGGATCAACAGCCGTCGTTGCATGGTTATCCAAGTAGATCACTTTGCACCTTCAGCGACTGAAGCCACTGGGCGTAATCACCGGCCGCGATATGCGCACGTATCGCAAGCATGAGCTGCTGGTAAAAAGTCAAGTTATGATGCGTCAGGAGTATGGGACCCAACATTTCACCGGCTATGAACAAGTGACGCAGATAAGCGCGACTGTGTTTACAAGCCAGGCACGGGCAAGTCTCATCCAAAGGTCGTGCATCGTCGGCATGCTTGGCATTGCGCAGTCGTATCGTACCACTCCACGTAAAAGCCAACGCATTGCGAGCGTTGCGTGTAGGCATCACGCAATCGAACATATCGATGCCGCGAGCCACCGCTTCCAATATATCAATTGGTCGTCCCACGCCCATCAGGTAACGCGGCTTGTCCACCGGCAGATGAGGTGTGGTCGCCGACAAAATCCGCACCATCTCTTCAGGCGGTTCACCAACGCTCAGACCACCTACCGCGAAACCATCAAAGGGGAACTGACTTAACCGCTGCGCATGGTCGACTCGCAACTCTTCATCCAGCCCACCTTGCACGATGGCAAACTTGGCTTGCTCCGGACGCTGGGCAACTTTCAAGCAGCGTTCAGCCCAACGCAACGAACGATCCATCGCTTCGCGCACAAGCTGAGGTTCCGATGGCAATGCGACCACATGATCCAGTACCATCGCCACATCGCTGCCCAGATCCTCTTGAATCTGGATAGCCCGCTCCGGCGAAAGTTCCAACAAACTACCATCGATGTGAGAACGAAACGTCGCGGCCTGTTCGGTGATCTTGGCCCGCTCGGCTAACGAAAAGATCTGAAAGCCTCCGCTATCAGTCAGAATGGGACCATCCCATAACATGAAGCGGTGCAAGCCTCCCAAGCGGGCGACGCGGGCCGAACCAGGTCGCAACGCCAAATGATACGTGTTGCCCAAAATCATTTGGGCACCCGTAGATTGCAGATGATCTACCGTCAGCCCCTTGACGGTCCCCTGAGTGCCCACCGGCATAAATGCTGGCGTATCTACGCGTCCATGCGGCGTATGCAAATGCCCTAGACGAGCCGCAGAGTCCGTATCCCGACCAAGCAACTCAAAGTAAGCCGCACGCGGATCAATCGAAGTGCCCTGGTCACCAGCGGACGAATCAGCGTTGAGCAAGTTCTATGTCTCGTATATCTGCACCGTTCAAATGCAAGCGGAGCAGCGCAAGCTGCCCGGTTACGCGCCAAGAAAACGCGGCCCAAACCGGACGGCTCGCGCCGATGCCGCTATAAATTGAGCGTCGACAAAGTTTCCAGCGGCCTAATCGCCACGGAGCTTGAGATTGAGCGGATCGAGCTTGGCGCGAACTTCCGTCAAACTAGTCACACCAAAGTTCTTGCACTCCAGCAAATCATCGCCGGTCTTACGCATCAGCTCACCGATGGTGTTGATACCCAGACGGACCATGCACTTACGGGCACGCACCGACAAATTCAAATCCGAGATCGGACGATCCAGGATCGCTTGTTGATCCGGGGTCATCGTCGACAGGTCCAACGGTGGATCTGGTTCGCGTTGTTCTTCGGCAAACTGGCCTAGCGACAACCCCCGAGCCGCCAGCATTTCCTTGATTTCGTCGAGACTGGTCTCGCCAAAGTTCTTGCTGGCCAGCAGGGTCTGCTCAGTGGTACGAGCCAAATCGCCTAGGGTGCGAATACCCATCTTGGTCAAGCAATTGCGGCTGCGCACCGACAATTCAAAGTCGCTCACCGGTACGTTGAGCAATTGGCTCAAACGTTCGTTTCGCTTCTGCGACTCTTCGTCAAACATGACGCTGCCCGAAGCTGACGCGTCCTTCAAATACAAGCGGGCCCGCGCATGGCCTGGATAGACATCCAGCACGCGCTTGTAGCAAGCCTGCGCTTTGCCGTAGTCATTGCGATCTTCGTAGATGATACCCAGGTTGATCAACGTACCAATGTGAGCCGGGAAGCACGAGGCAGCTCGTTCGTACAACCCCAAGGCTTCTAAGTCGTTGCCACGACGATCGCTCTCCATCGCCAATCCGAACAGCGCACCGGGGTGATGATCGTCGATCTGCAGAGCTCGGTTGTACAGTGCCAGAACTTCTTCGTCCTTGCCACCGATCGCCGCCACGGTCGCACCGCGTTGGTAGCGATACTCGGCCGTCTGCTCAGCCGGGCCGAAAATATTGTCCAGCAAATTCATCGATTCCTGCAGGCGACCGGCGTATCGATGCACTTCGGCCATGCCGATGTTGCAGTCGTCACGATCGTAGCCAGCTTCGTTCTGGGCAATCAAATACTGCTTGATCGCTTCGTCATACCGTTCCAATTGAAAACAGACTTTGGCCAAATAGAATATGGCCAGCGCGCTGCCATCGGCATGCGAGAGTGTTTCAAAGGCGTCTTGGAATCGCCCCAATAAATACTGTATCACGCCCAGTCTGGTAATTTGGGCAGGTGTTAGCGATGGCTGCTGCTGCAACTCGTTGGCCGCATCGCGCAGCACGCCTAATTGTGCATAGTCCTGGGAAATGGTCTTGCACAGCGTTTTAATTTCAGCGGGACCGAAAAGCTGATTGGAAACAACCAGTTCACGGACATCTAACGTTTGTTCAGTGATGGTCGCGGTCTTTCCTGTCATAATCCTAGTCTCGTCGCCCAATGCCGATTCCAGCAGAACGGCACCCCGTCCAGACCAGAATGTACTAACGATCCATTAGTATAAGAGCCAGCGGTGGGAATCGAACCCACAACCCCCGCATTACGAATGCGGTGCTCTGCCAATTGAAGCTACGCTGGCCTAATGCATGCGAGGGTCGGAATAACGCCCTAGTTGCCCCCTCATATAGGCAATCAAAAAATGTACCGGCAATACCCCCTTCCGGTCAAGGGGGGCCGCTCGTAGACGAATCGCTCCGCGACTCGTCATTTACAAATTTTTCTTCACTTACCCAAAATGTAATCACGAGCTCAAGATAGCAATTCCTCGCGGAATTGTCCTGCCCCTGATATGGGTACGGGCCGGCCTTCTTTGTCTCGGACGATTAAATGAGGATCAATACCCAATAAGTGGAACGAAGTGGCCAAAATGTCCTTCGGGGAAATCGGATTGTCGACCACTTCCCCGCCCAGGCGATCCGTCTTGCCCACTAGGTTCCCGCTAGCAATTCCGCCGCCCGCCAAAATGGCCGAGTAGGCTTGCGACCAATGATGGCGACCTGCCCCCCGCGGCTTGGAGTCTATTTGTGGGGTGCGGCCATGCTCGCTCAAACAGAGCACCAGCGTATCATCCAACATGCCGCGCTGCTCCAGATCGCGAATCAACGCCGGATAAGCCGCATCAAAGCCGGGCAACAAATACTCTTTTAACCGCGGAAAGTGATTGTTGTGCGTGTCCCACGCGCAGTTAGCAAATTGGCCATAACCATCCCAAAACACGGTCACAAACGTGACTCCCGCCTCGATCAAACGCCGAGCCGCGACACAGGTCTGACCAAATAATGTCATTCCATAGTCGTCTCGCAGGGCAGCGGCTTCCTGGCTGATATCCAACGCCTGCTGAATGCGCGTAGATGTTAACAGCGAAAACGCCTGCTCTTGCTGGCCGCGAAAGTCACCCGTGGCCACGGTATCCAGTGCTCGCCGCGTCAGATTCAGTTGCTGCAA
>JADLDX010000217.1 GCA_020846515.1 Pirellulaceae bacterium | reverse complement strand
ACTGCCTGCCCTCCCCGCCCACGCTGCCGCGGGTCGACCCTCCCGCAGCTACGCAGCAGGAGGGTTAGTTCCCCAAGAGGCTTAGTTTCGCCTGCTACTATTGCTTCACGCTTCGGATTAAAATAGATTAGAGCGTCCCTCCCCACGCCGTCGCCTTTCCCACCTCAACGAACGGTATTGAATTGCTTATGTCGCTCGCCATGCGATATTTACGAACCGCTATTCTGATAGCCATGGGGCTCATCAGTTTGGTCGCTGTTTCGCCGCTTTGGGCCGCTGAACCGGAGCGAAGTGTGCCTGTGCCTAGCCCGGGGCAGGTTGGGCCGCTGAAGTTCGAGTTGGATATACAGCCAATTCTGACAGCCCGTGGCTGCAACTCGGGGCCCTGCCATGGTAAAGCCCGCGGTCAGAACGGTTTTGCGCTCTCGTTGTTGGCTTTCGATCCCGATTACGACTATCAAGCCATCGTCAGTGACGCACGCGGTCGTCGGCTTTTTCCAGCGGCACCCGACAAGAGTTTATTCTTGCAGAAAGCCACGGGCGTTATGCCTCACGGGGGTGGTGTGCGCATTGAGCTGGGTGACGAAGATTATCAGAAGATTGTCAGCTGGATTCGTGGCGGCATGCCACGCGTCTCGGAGAGTGACCCAAAGTTACTGCGTGTGGAAATCCAGCCTGCTCCTCATTCGCTGGCCCCAGGTCAGTCGGAGCAACTCAAGGTTATCGCCCACTACAGCAACAATTCGCAGCGCGATGTGACTGGTACCTGTGCCTACCTGTCCAACGAACCAGCCATCGTATCGGTTGGTACTGCCGGACAACTCAAAGCCGGCTTGATTCCAGGCGAAGCGACGATCATGGCTCGCTACATGGGAGTGATCGCCACCTGGAGCACAGCGATTCCACGCGCTGGCAATGTTACCGCCGCTCAATATGCTGCGCTTCCCAGACACAACTTCATCGACGATTTGGTCTATAGCAAGCTGCAAAGTCTAAATGTCCTGCCGAGCGAAGATTGTGGTGACGCGACGTTCCTCCGGCGAGCCATGCTAGATACGATCGGTCGCTTGCCCACGCCAGAGGAGGCTCGCACGTTTCTGGATGATTCCGTAGCTGGCAAGCGCGAGCGTTTGATTGATTCGCTGCTAGAGCGCGAAGAGTATGGCGATTTCTGGGCTAACAAATGGGCGGACTTACTGCGTCCCAATCCCTATCGCGTGGGAATTAAGGCGACGATGAGCCTGGATGGTTGGTTGCGAGACAAGTTCCGCAACAATGTTCCATACGACCAATTTGTCCGCGAATTGTTGACCGCTCAGGGCAGCACGTGGCGCAACGGCGCCGTCACGCTCTTCCGCGACCGACGTGGCGTCGAAGAGCTGACCACGATTGTCTCGCAACTGTTTTTGGGTGTCCGCTTGGAATGTGCCAAGTGTCATCAGCATCCGTTCGAAGTTTACTCGCAAGCTGACTTTTATAGCTTCGGGGCTTATTTCTCTCGTATCGACTATAAGGGTACTGGCCTTTCGCCGCCGATCTCCGGAGGTGAGGAGATGGTGCTTGTGTCGCGCAAAGAGAAAGAAGTCAGGCATCCGCTGACCAAAGCCGTGCTGCCACCCAAGCAATTGCTGGGCAAAGTGGAGACGATTGCCGAAGAGAGCGATCCCCGCGTGAACCTGGTTGACTGGATGACCGCCGCAGAAAATCCATACTTTGCGCGAGTCGCCGTCAATCGACTATGGTCTGAGATTTTTGGTAAGGGACTGGTCGATCCGGTCGATGATATGCGGGCGACCAATCCGGCCAGCAACCCCCAATTGTTGGATGCTTTGGCCGAGGAGTTTAGGCGTCTGGGCTACGACCAGAAAAAGATGCTCAAGACGATCATGTCTTCGCATATTTACGCTTTGGGATCCATGCCCAACGAGACAAACGCGGCCGATATCCGCAACTTCTCCAGGCATTATCGCAAGCGAATGCGGGCTGAAGTGTTGGCCGATTCGATTGTGGACATTACCGAAGTCGCGGATTCGTACGACGGGGCAGCCCCTGGTTCGCGAGCGATGCAGTTATGGACCGTGCGGACCAAGAGCGACCTGCTGGATGCTTTCGGACGACCGGACCCCAACCAGGATCCTCCCTGCGAACGCATGCCCGATGCGACGATGGTCCAAGCGTTGCACCTGATGAACGCCAACCAGATTCAGAATAAGTTAACCAGCGACCAGGGGCGTGTCAGCCGACTAGCGTCCGGTACAATGACCCTGGAGCAAATAGTCGAAGAGCTCTATCTGGCCTGTTACAGTCGGCGTCCATCGCTGGCGGAAACCCAGGCTTTGCGGGACACGACTCCACAACCCAACCCGGCTCGCCGACAATGGATCGAAGACCTGTTATGGTCTTTGGTCAACTCGCCTGAATTTTTGTACATCAACTGAATCCCACCTTTCGAGGCCAAACCATGGCTCCCTCCCATCCGCTGACTCTCGATTTATTGCGACCAGTTTTCGATCGCCGCTCAGCAATTCGCTTAGGTGTTGGCGGTTTAGCTGGTGGTAGTTTCTTTAATTTATTTGGTATGGCTCAAGCGGCCCGAGCGGCCGAAGGCGGCAAAAAGCCAACTAGCTGTATCCTGATTTGGATGGACGGAGGTCCGACCCACTTCGAGACCTTTGACCCCAAGCCTGACGCACCCATCGAGATTCGAGGTGAGTTCCGGCCAATTTCGACCAATGTGCCTGGTATCCAGATTTGCGAGCACATGCCTAAATTGGCCGCAATGGCCGACAAGTATGCCATCATTCGCTCGGTTTGCCATAATCAAGGCAACCACGGCGCTGGTAACCACTACATGATGACCGGCGCGCCGCCGCGTATTCCGGTCGGCTGCGGTGCGTTCGTCAGTTTCCATCCGAGCATGGGTTCGGTAGCCAGCTACGAACGCTCAGCACCGCATGGACTGCCAGCTTATTTTTCGCTGCCAAGCATGTCCCGATCGGGTGGTCCCAATTTCTTGGGAGCCAAATACGCACCGTTTGTCGTATCGGATGATCCCAGTCGCAAAGAGTTTCGTGTACGCGATGTGGCGCTGCCTCGCGGTCTGTTAGAGGATCGATTCGAGCAACGTCAACAGATGCGCAAACTAGTCGACCGCATGGCGCGTATCGATGACCCGGCAGCGGGCGATCCAATACGCACGATCGACGAATATTATCAACAAGGCTACGACCTGATCACGACGCCAGAAGCTCAAAAGGCGTTTGATATCCAGAGTGAACCCGATTCGGTTCGCGATGCCTATGGTCGCAATGGCTTTGGCCAACGCGCACTGTTGTCACGTCGCTTGATTGAAGCCGGTGTCCCCTTTGTAACCCTGTACGATGGCGGTTGGGATCACCATTCCGATCTGTTTGGTGCACTCAACAAACGCTTGCCCGATTGGGACAATACTGTGGCCACGTTGATCAAGGATCTTGATCAACGCGGACTCTTAGAAACCACCATGGTTATCGCCTTGGGTGAGTTCGGGCGCACGCCAAAGATCAGTACGCTCTCTGGTCAAAGCAAAGCCGGCCGCGATCACTGGGCAAATGCCATGTCGATTTTATTTGCCGGTGGTGGTACGCCGGGCGGACAAGTTATCGGCGCCACCGACCGTCAAGGTCACTCGGCTGTCGAGCGAGTCTTGAGCCCTGAGAACTTTGTGTCGACCGTCTATACCAAGATGGGTATCGATCCGAACAAGCACTATTTCATGCCCGATGGCCGTCCCGTGCATTTGGTTAGCGATCCGACTCCCATCTCTGAATTAATGAGCTAGTTGCCTTGTCGATCTTCCGAGAATTTTGGAACGAGCTCGCTGCCCAATGGACACGGTTTGGGTTGCCTGCTTGTAAAGCGTCACTTGCGCGCACAGCGTCACCTGCTCATCGGTGGAAGCACAAGGTGTCCATCGGTAAGTTGATTGGCCAAGTTGGGTTTGCGTGGACGCTGGCTGCTGGCAGTTTGGTGAGTGGGCCATTGTTGGCGGCTGGGCCGACACTCAAACGCATCTTCCCGGCCGGCGCGGGACGTGGGCAAACTGTTGAGGTCGCCGCGTTAGGTGATGCACCCAAGTGGCCTGTGAAGGTCTGGTGCGACGATACGCACGTGAAATGGGAAGCGTTGCCCGACAAAGGCAAGTTCCGGGTGAGCGTAGAAGCTGCAGCCAGGTTGGGTATTCATCATGTGCGTTTCATCGACGAAGATGGCGCGACGGATGCCTTGCGCTTTTTGGTTGGTCCTATCTCCGAGCAGAACGAGGTAGAGCCCAACGACGATCAAAAGAAATTGACTCCCGTGGCGAGTTTACCGCGGTTGATCAATGGGGTTCTCGAAAAACGCGGCGATGTCGATACGTTTGCCGTGACGCTACAAGCCAATCAAGTATTGGTCGCCTCATTGGAAGCCAACGAGCAGTTGCGTGCACCGGTGGATGCCACGTTGCAAGTGTTATCCGCTGGCGGCGTCGTGTTGGCCCAGAACCTTGACTCGCGTGGGCTGGACCCATTGGTCGTTTTTCACGCATCGCAAGCTGGCACATACTTTGTGCGCGCGTTCGGCTTCCCTGAAACGCCGGATAGCACCATTGGTTATGCAGGTGGCGAGGGTTTTGTCTATCGGCTCTCGTTGGCCACCGACGGTTGGTTGCAAGCGGTCAAGCCGCTCGCCGTTACGCCCACGGGCAACAACGAATTGCAGTTGTTAGGTGTCAAGCTACCGCAGTCGACAGCTAGCGTAACGTTGCCTGAAAAATACTCGCACACGTCTTGGGCTCTCGATCTGCCTGGACTGGCTCATGCACCCTTGATCGACGTTTTGCCTTGGCCCCAGAGCGTGGAGCCGACGCGAGTCGCAGGAGGTCCCATGCCTTCGATCCCCGTACCGGGGTCGATAACTGGCGCGATTCATCAATACAACGAACGGGACTTCTATAGTTTTGTCCCCAAGTCGGCGCAGAAGATTCGTATCAGTCTCTCCAGTCGTCGCTTCGGAATGCCGATGGATGGCGTTCTCCGCGTGATGGATCAAAACAGTAAACAGGTTGCGCGTGAGGATGACACGGCCAAGCAGGCTGATACCAAGCTGACCTTTCAAGCCACAGCTGGAACAGGCTACATCTTAGAAGTCACCGATGCCTTCAACAGTGGTGGTCCTGACTGGGTGTATCGCATCGATGTGGAACCGGTTCAACCAGAACTAGCATTGAGCATTAAGAGCGATCGCTTGAGTGGCAAGTTGAATGAAGCCATCGAAGTTGCGGTGACCATCGACCGCCGGGATGGGTTCGACAAACCGGTGCGTGTTTCTGCCGTTGGTTTGCCGGGCAGTGTTCAGTGCGAGCCCGTTGTCTCGGAAAAGACAGGCGATACAGCCAAAGAGGTCAAGCTCAAGCTGATCGCGAAAGAATCCTACAGTGGCCCATTGACGATTCAGGCGACCATTGAAGGCGACGAGACCTTCTCACGCACAGCCACGCTGGTCAGCGATTCGCTGGTTAAAGATCTGTGGTTGATCGCCAAATAAGACCAATGACGCGGGCGGCTGACGCTCCAGCGGAGGCAAGCGGCACATCGCGATGGATCGGCCATGTCAATTGACCATGACCATGACCATAGACCATGGGGCATTGCCCTTCCGGCCCGCGCTGGGCGAGCGCCATGGGTGTGGTTACTCGGACGGTTGGGAAACGTGTCTCCGCAGGAGCGTCGACCTCCCGGGAAACGGCCTGCCTTAACTTTACGCCAAGCGTCCTAGAACTCTAGCTTCAGTGAGCTCAGTCGCTTGACGGTCTCGGCCATCAGTGCATCTTCAGCCGCTTCGCTATCAGCGACATAGGTTACCGAGAAACGCAGGAACGATCCGGCGTCATCCCATGGCACGGTGACAATGGATTTCTCAGTAATCAAGTATTGGCTGGCCTGTTCGGCATTTTCGAAACGTGGGCCGCCGATCACACCCTTGGGCGAGCGCGCGTAAAGAAAATAGGTT
>JADLDX010000216.1 GCA_020846515.1 Pirellulaceae bacterium | reverse complement strand
TACTTTATGGTTAAGATTTCATCTTTATTACTCTGAGTCTCAGGGGCATTGTTGTCAACTGCTTGGCAAGCTTTAGACCAGACCCCGATTCGTCGGCTAACGCCAAAACGACTCAACTTGGCAATGGGGTGACCGCTGTCGAACCACATTCTGCCCCGGGATTAGGTCTCAACTTGCCGCGAAGAATCAGGCTGGCCCCCGTTTCCGCGACTCAGGATTTCTAATGGTAGCTCATAGCTAAAGTTGTGCCCGTATTTTTTGTTCAGCGTGGCGTTCGCCCGCTGGACATCCCCAACGCTGCCCTACCCTTCACTGAGACGCC
The DNA here is from genome assembly GCA_020846515.1 of Pirellulaceae bacterium. GTDB lineage: Bacteria > Planctomycetota > Planctomycetia > Pirellulales > Pirellulaceae > Aureliella. The sequence continues at coordinate 9,029 of JADLDX010000216.1, read as the reverse complement.
TCTACGGCGTCCTAAACCACATAGACGACATTCACAGCCACTGTGCCCGCGTTTAGCAGTGAACTTGGCTACACCGGCTACACACCATATTTGCTGGTGTCCCTTACCATAGTCCTGAACTTGGACTACAACTCTAGCCGGCATAATCCAGGGACGATGATCCCCACCCACCCCAATGGTCTTTTGCCAGGACAATTCATAGCGGCAGTGCCGCCGATGATTACAATGTCGAAAAGATTTTTATGATTGGGGTAGTTGAGCGACTTTTTCCGAGTGAGGTTGGCCCGAGTTACCAACCGGCAGTTGCCAGCTTGATCAGTCCAGCATAGAAAATTCAACGAGTAACGTGCATGGTGCGCCTGATGATTGGGTTAGTTCTGATAGTGTTCACTGCCGCCATTTGGGTAAAGGCGGTCGGCAATTTCCACCACCATCTCTATGCAGAACTGATTCCCGAATCTTTGCGTGAAACGACCCTAGAACAGAGGACCAGCGATTCTGTGTCACCGCAGGATCGCCAACAACTTCAGCGAGCCACACGTTTCCGAGATGAAATTCTCTTCGCAGGTTGGGGACTATTGGTCGGCGGAATCATCGGCACTTTCTGTGGTCGCTTCAGCACACGGTCTCAACTGAAATCGGCTGGCGTGTCAGGGGCCATCCTTGGAGCATTGGCCGGCGCTTTGACCGCCTACAGCGGACATGCGTTTCAGTCCAATGTCACTCTCGACACCCACCCCGCCGTGTTGATTATGGCGCGAACATTCGCCATGTTTCTGCCAATGGCCCTGGCCATGGGCGTAGCGGCCAGCATCTCTGGAATTTTCAACCGCGATCTGGCCGATGGTGTGGTCGGTGCAGTGGTCGGGTTGCTGATCGGAGCCGTCGTCTTTGGATTCCTATCCTACGCCGACCCGCAGTATCGCGAACAACCCACCGACATTCTGCCCACCCACACCCGCAACCTGGCTTTAATCGGGACGCTTCCTCTGTTCATGTGCCTCATGATCGGCATCCGTATGCGTCGCAAACCCAAATGGTCACAGTTCGCTTAAGGTGCTTTGTTGGCTAGATCGATCTCGGCTTGAAGATGTCCATACTGTCCAAGGACTTCCGTCAACGAGTGTCGCAAACGCTCAAAGGATGCCGAGTGGGAACTGTTCTGCTCCAACAAATGTTTGAGGCCATCGTACAGCAGTTGATATTGCGAACGCACTAGTTCAGTCATCGAGCGAGGTACGCTATGTTGCACAAGTACCTTCTGATCAGGCAATTGACTCGCCTGACGCTCCAATGTTTCACCAGTACGTGCAAGTTGTTCGACCAGACTGTCCCCCATCTGCTTCAACTGAATCGTCAGATTCTCCAGTCCGTCACGCATGGAATCTGTATCGCTCGTCGTCGAGCCCTGCTTTTGAACTGCAGTGCTGATCTCGCGTCGAATTGTTTCCAGCCCATCGCGAATGGCAGCCAACGATTTTAGAACCTGAAGTGCCTGATCATCTCCAGCCAGGTCCCCGAGCCGGACACTTTCCACGTAGGCATAACAAATCTGTTGCCAACGTTCTTGCTGAGCCGCCGACATGCTGCCGATTAGCTCGCGGAACTTTAGTAGATTAGATTCGCCATCGCGTGTGAGAGTCTGCGCATCCTGTTCATACGACGAAACCACCAATGTCATCAACTCGTCATCATTCATAACCGCCACCACTTTTTCAGCGATGCGGTTCATGTTTCGATAACTGCCCTGCAGTTTAAACGGTGGCTCAGTCCGGTAGGCATCGGCCTGAGCAGCACTTTGAATGTAAGTACGATTCACTTGCAAGACAATGTCGCGAACTTTCACAAGTTTGCGCAGGACGGACAGCATTTCGCTGACTTGGTCCGATGAAAAATTACTGGTCAAATCTAGCGAACCGGTTGAACCTTGTTCGGCGGCTCTGATCAGAGCCATTTGATCCTCGCGACAGGCTCGAGCCAGAGGTATCAGCGCGCTGTTGTTGGCCAGGCAGTTTTCTAAATAACTCTGCTCAAACGCCTGGCTGGCACCACCAATAATCTCGCCCAAGTTGTAGACGTCCGCACGATTGGCCAACATGTCAGGAATCTGAAAGCGACCGCCACTCTCCGTATACGGATTACCCGCCATCACAACAGCCACTTTACGACCTCGTAGATCGTATGTTTTGGGTTGTCCTTCCCACACTCCTTCAATACGACGCGTGGCATCGCACAAAGGAATGAACTTCTGAAGCAGTTCGGTGTGACAATGCTGAATGTCATCCAAGTACAGCATGACGTTGTCACCCATTTCCAGCGCCAGGTTGATGCGATTGACCTCCTCCCGCGCGGCCGCATTGGTAGCTTCGGCCGGATCCAGCGAACGAATTTGATGCCCCAGCGCTGGCCCGTTAATCTTCACGAACACTAAGCCTAATCGATTGGCGATGTACTCCATCAACGTCGTCTTACCGTAACCAGGCGGACTGACCAGTAGCAATAGTCCCATTCGATCCGTACGTTTATTCTCACCGGCTGATCCCAGTTGCTTGGCTAGGTTTTCACCGATCCTTGGCAAAAATACTTCATCAATCAAGCGATTGCGTACGAAGCTGGTTAGTACGCGAGCTTTGAACTCACTGGCTCGAAGTTTTTGTTCGGCTCTATGTAGCAATTCGCGTTTCTTATTCTGCAACGCATAAAATCGGGGTTCGACGCGATCGGTGTAGCGTGTCAACCGCTCCATGAATTCATGATATTGCAATCGCATCTGACCTGCGGCGATTCGCGGGTGATCGCCACGCAAGCCCGTGATAACGCAGCTTGCGCTCGCTTGGCTCGCGGCCCAATCATGGACGGCGAATGACCGGTCGACGTCAGACCGCTCGATCGCCAGGCGATCAATGATTAAACGCACCAGTTCAAATCGGTAATCTCTCAGCGAATCAAACCGATCGGATTGGTCCTCCATTTCACCAGACAACGCCTGATCGACCAGGCTCATACCCAATTGCCATAACCGTTTTGGTTCGTGGCGATGCCTGTTCAGAGACGAACCAATGACCGACATAGCCTGGCTATTAATATGTTTGGTAAATTTCTCGAACCAGTCCGCGGCTCGATCACTTGTGACAGGTTCGTTGATCTCGGATGCCTTGATCTCGGATGCGCTGGTCTCGGATGCGCTAGGTGAAGTAGCTGAAACCGCATGCGCCATTAATTGATCGAACAGATAGGCGCTGGCCGGTCCTAGCCGCAGACCTCGCAACAGATCTGCCTCCACATGCTTTCGCAGTAGTTGACGCAGTTGACCTACGATAGCGTTACCGCCCCTTCGATGATCCTGCTGCAGACCTCGCGTCGCATCTGCTTGGGCGCGCGAATTACCAGGCAGCGCACCGGTCAACGACGCATAACTGCTAACCCACAACATGACGGACTGGCGATCTATCTGTGGCACAAAGTGTTGCCAGGCGAACCAGGCCAGACCGCGAGTCGCGGGTGAGTGTTTTAGCAAACCAAGCGCATAAAACAATCGCGTTAGTTCGCCCAGGATCGATACCCCGTCGTGATCATGCACACCGCGCGAATAACCAGATTGATATTGATGCTGCATCCACTGCCGCAGCCAGACCACGCGACCATCTGCGTCCGCTGCCTGAAATTGGCGCCAGTCCCATGAACCAACCGATTCTCCCTTTCGCCACTGCTGGAAGACATCGAAGGCTAGTTTCTCCCCACGATACACCTCGTCGGATTCACTTGGCAGACTTTGCGACCACAGGTCCTTGGCTTGTTCAAGTTCGACGGGCACCACGATTGTGCCGTCGCCGTTTCGTTCGACTAAAGGCTGGTAGAACTGCGTTCCGGTCAGATGCAACATTAAATTGCCATCACGCACGATGGTCGTCAATTCAATCGGTTGGCGATGAACAGCGAAGACGTGTTGCCCTAGACGTATAAGATCCTGTCCATCGACGAACAATTCCTGGCGGTCGCGTTGCTGTCGAAGAGCGTCATCGGCTAGTGTTTTCAATCGACCGAGCACGTCTTCGACGCGCACGGAGTCCCCCAGCTGTCGCAATTGGTCCGCAATCTTGCGAACTTTGTCGACCATTGGATCGGACACGAAATACGCTCGAAGCGCATCGCCATCATCGATGCGTTCTACGCGTGAAGCGATACCGGTGAGAATACGTTGGGCGGCAGTAACCAGTCCGTCTGCTCGACGCGATCGAGCCTCGACCAGCTGAATCCGACGAGCCTCGAAGGCCGTTACCCACGCTTCGCGCTTCTCATGCAAACGTTCCAAGAGACCTTCGTGTTCTGCAAAGCGTCCCTCCAACTCTTCGATCTGCAACATGGTCCGAGTAAGTGCATCATCGACTTTTTCCGGTTGGTCTGCGGCATCTAGCGCTCCCGCCGATGCTTGATCCAGCAGCTTGGACTGCGATGCAAATTCCGCCTCCAACTCGCCGCCTAACAAGTCTCGCAAATGCGCTTTCAAACTTGATCGCGCACGATTCAGATCAGCTAGTTGGTCTCCGGTGCGATCGACGATGGCCGTACGTTGTGTCAGATCGTCTATTTGCAGACCCGAGATCGTTTCAATCAATAACTCCAACGCAGTGGCAATGTCCTGAAACTCTTTTTCCAGTTCACGCCCCTGAGCCACTGATTTGACCTGCATCACCTTCGCTCCAGCCGCCTCGATGCGCTGGTGATAGGCCTCCAGTGAGGTCGGCTGGAGCAAGAACTGCACGCAGCGATGACCTATTCGCAGGCTGGCTTCTTGCAGGTCGTGCTCCAACTTCTCTACGGCCGATAGGTCAATGGTTCTTAGTTCGCGCAAGCCGCTACAATGGCCACGCCAGGTCCGCATATCGCGCAGCATTTTGACGAACGCTTCCAGCGATTCGAATCGCGACCGTTCGGCCGCTTTGAGCAGTTCGCTGACGGCCGTCTGTGTCTTGACCAGTTCCGCCGCCGTTTCGTTGCGAACGCGAATAACCTTTTCGTACTCGTCGACCGCAGCCGTGGCCGCATCGCGAATGGTCGTCAGTGGCTGGGCCAGTCGCTGAGTTTCCTCGCGATCCAGCCAGAAATAACTGTCCAAGATATCGTTTGTGCGTTTGACCAAATCAACATAGAGGTCAGCGTACGATTCATCTTTATCAATTAGATGAAGCACCTCCTGGCACTCCGCTAGGCAGCGAACCAGATCGCGATTGCCGATCGTGTACAGCATCGAATCGGTAGTGACATGGACTCTGTAGTTTGGCCCAACAAAAGGCGTGCGCCACATTTGCAAGGCATGATGCTTTTGCGGCGCTTCGTGCACGCGCATGGTGACCATTCGGCCGTCTTCAAGAAATGCCTGGCCATGACAAACCAAAGGCGTATCAACTTCCTGACGGATCAAGTTGTAACGCAGATGCAGATAAGTACCTGAAGTCGGTTGAAAGAATTGATATAAGAAATCTTCGCCATTGGGCGCAGCCACCGTACGCTGGTAGAGCACGTCGGTCAGACCATGATCGAAAAGTTTGTAGCTGCCGGTCTGAAGATAAACTCCGCCGGGAAAGATGATGCCATGATCATCGGGCAATTGCGTACAAGTTTGCCGCATGGCATCCAACCGAATCGCCTGACGACTCTTGACGCTATACACAAAGTGTCGGAAGTCTCGTTCTTGATAGGGCCGAATTTTCAGCAACACTAAATTGCCGAGAATGCACGAGTAAATCTCGGCGTCGTCTAAGGTCTGATCAGGGTTGTCAACTGGTTCGCTGAAGATGCCGCTGCCGCTGGTCGTGTTGTCCTCAATCTTGATGGTCAGGTCTCCGCCGATGCATTCGACAAAGACCATGTCACCTATGGAAACATGCGGATGAGCACCTGAGCGATGTTGATCTCGGCTGGCTCGCTGCCAGCGAAAGTCGTGTTGTTCGGGATAGCGAATCTCTTGATCGCTGCGATTATCCAGGTATCGCAGCTTGTCTCCGTCGACGACCCATTTAAAGGCCTTGATGTCCTGCGGTGTCTTGCCGACCTGGAACACCATGTAGTAATGGGGTCCAAGTTGAAAGAAGCTGCTGAAGAAGGTGTTCTTATAGTAGCGATATAAATCGGAAAAATCTCGCAGGAAGCGTTCATCCATCCACAGCGAAAGTGGCTCTTCGATCGCTTGCTCGCCATCTAAGCGATACAGGCTAAAGACATCTTTGGGAACAACTTCCGTCTTGAGCCCAAACTGTACGTTGTAACCCAATAGCAAGTGCGAACCTAAAGAAATCAGATCGCGCGGTATGCAGTTGTGGTCGGTAGTAACGTGCAGCGTCGCGAGCAGGCGAGTGTCGAGATTGCCAAAGACCTCCGCCCGCTGCTCGTTGAGAAACTGAAAGCGTTCGCGAAGCTCGGCTGCGCCATCGGCCAGGCGTTGGCGCTGCACTTCGTACGTAGATGTCTGCAACGAATCGGCTGTCATCGCCTGGCTAGCCCTTTCAGTAATCTAATCACGTGAGCAGAAACGATGCGATTCAGCGACAAGCCGCTTGTAGCCCAGTCACTCGCATCCAGCCGAGTCCACCGTCTGGCGACGGTGGCTACCGAGCGTCCAGCCGTGTCCACTGTCTGGCGACAGTGGCTACAGCTTAAGAGTCCACCGTCTGGCGACGGTGGCTACAGCTTAAGCGGCGCAACTTGCGAACTTACTTCTTACCTGAATGGCCGTTGAGCAATGTAGCCAGCGGCTTGTCGGCCAAGTTAAGCGTGTCCGCCGTACCCAGCAGCTTGATCAACTTTTGACGCACATCGACTGGCCCATCACCGACTAGCTGCTTGGCAACTAGCGTAGCGATACTCAAGTCGCGCAGGTCGCTACTGCTGAGGTTGAATTGACCAATCAGACTCTGCAAGCTTTCCTGAAAGTGCGCCGCGTCGCCGTTGAAGAAAGTCTCTTTGATATCGGTCATCACTTTCGAGTTGTTGACAAATCGATCGATGGATTTGCCGCCCTGCACTGCCGCCGATATTTGCTGGAAGAAGTCGCCGTCGCCGCCCACGATATCGATCTTGGCACTCTTGAGGGCTTCGCTGATGACAACAGCCTGTTGGACGGCTACGTCGCGCTGCGCATCGATAGCGGCCACGTCGATCGAACGTTCTTTTTCCAATCGCAATTTGAATTCTTCGTGATCGCGTCCGACAGCATCCAGTTCCTTCATCGCAGCCGCTTTCTCGGTAATGCCTTGGGCTTCACTGGACAGTTTCTCTTTGAGGACTTTGGCTTCGGCCAGGCCTTGCTTTTCCACCGAGGCAGCTCGAGCCGACATGACTTCGGCTTCGGCCAGGCCCTCAGCGGCATGTTCACTGGTGGCAGCTGCGGCCAACAACTTCGTCGCCGCAGCTTGTTTCTCGGCCTGGTCGCGTTCCGCTTCGGCTTGAATGCGAATCTTCTCAGCGATCAATTCGGCCGCTTTGCGCCCGGACTCAGCCGCTTTGACTTCGCGCACCATGGCTTGTTCAGCCAGCGTTTCCGCAGCCGCCACTTCGACCCGTTTCGTTCGGTCGGCTAGTGCAAAAGCCTCCGTGTCTTTGATCTTTTGCTGCTCCTCAACCACAGCCCGTTCCACCATAACTCGTTCGCGAATAACTTCTTGAATGTTGCGGCGTTCCAGTTCCAATGCCTTGTCCTTCTCGACACCGGCAATGCCAACGACACGTTCGCGTTCGGTTTGTTCCAGCATGCGATCGCGCTCGATGCGTTGCAACTCGACAGCATCCGTACGTTCTTTGTTGCGCTGAGCCACTAGCACCGTTCGGCGTTTGTTTTCCTCAGCGATGCCCAACTCTTCATCCGTTGCAATGCGGGCGCGCTCAGCATCTAAACGAGTCTCTTCGCGCACCTTGGACGCGGCAGCATGTTCACGAGCTTCGATCTCCGCTATTTCGCGTTTTTGTCTCTCCATCGCTTCGACACGCTGACGTTCCAGTTCCATGATGGCCTCTTGAGCTTCGACGTCTTGCTTCTTCAGCGTCTTTTCGCGCTCGCGAGTGAAATGGTTTTCCTTAATCTTCTCATTGGAAGTCAGTTCCGTGATCTTCTTGATACCTTCAGCATCCAGAATGTTGTTGGGATTGAGCAATTCCAATCGCGTTTGCTCAAGGAAGTCGATGGCACAGTCGTCCAGCTTGTAACCGTTCAAGTCGGTACCGATGACCTTCAGAATCTCGGTCTTGAACTTTTCACGTTTGTCATAAAGTTCCACGAAGTCGAATTGTTTGCCCACCGTTTTGAGCGCTTCCGAAAACTTGGCATCAAACAATTCACGTAACGTTTCGACCTGGCTCGCTCGCTTGCAACCGATCGATTGCGCTACCTCTTTCATCTCTTCGATTGTCTTGTCGATACGAATGAAAAAGGCCACGCGAATGTCGGCACGAATGTTGTCCTTGCAAATCAGTCCCTCTGCCCCTTCGCGCGCAATCTCAAAACTCTTGAGCGTCAGATCCATCTTTTCGGCGCGATGAAACACCGGGACTACCATCGTGCCACTGGCGGTAACCACTTTCAGTCCCCCGTAACCGGTGCGCACCACCGCTTCGTCCGGTCCAACCTTGACATAGAACTTGTTGGTCGCGGTGAAGATGGCCACCAGGAACATAAGGAACGCGCCAAACGCGATGACAAAATAGAGCAACATCGAACCGGTGGCGCCCAAGTCTTGTGCGAGAAGCAGAAAGTTCTGAGCCATGACTAGTTACCCTGAGAAGTTGGGGAGACGATATAAGCACGACGTGTAGCGTCGTAATGAGTAATCCAAACGCGCGCACCCTTGGCCAAATATGAACCATCCGTGCGAACGTTCAATAACAAGGGCGCTCCGTCGGTCTTGAAACGCACCTGGCCATATTCTGGTGTAGCCTCAGAAGAACAGATCTCGCATTCCTGGCCAATCAACGATTGCGTACTCAGGTCTTCTGTGACATACCAACCACGAAATGGTCTCGTTACCAGCTTGGTCAAC